>JACQTH010000178.1 GCA_016210935.1 Acidobacteriota bacterium
GGCCTGCTTTGAGCGCGAGGCGGATTTCCAGGACGATCGGTTCCGGGGCGTCGGCGACGCGTGTGGGCGTCACGCGAAAGACGTACGTCCCGTCGAGCGGGAAGTAGTGCTGGAACGACAGGCCTCCTCTCGATCCGAACGGCAGCTCGTCGCTGATGCGTTCGTTTCGCCGGACCAAGCCCGTCAGCGGATCGCGCGGCGGTTCGAAAGTCTCCACGACCGGTTTCAGACTCAGATCGCCAACCGCCAGCCGGCTGATTCTCGCGGCCGCCGACAAATAGCGCTCCAGCAACGCCGGCGACGTCGAGAGCACGTCGCCGATGTTGTCGAAGCCGTAGCCAGAATCGTCGATGGGCAGCGCCTCGCCCGGCTTGACGTCGACCGCCAGCAGGTCGCGAACGGCGTTGCTGTATTCGGCTCGATTCAGCCTGTGGACGATGGGCCGACCCGGATTGGGATGAGCGGCGGCGTAGTCGTCGAGCGACCGCTCGAGCCACATGGTGAAGGCGGTCGCGGTGGCCGAATCCGGACGCGGGCGTCCGGCGGGAGGCATCTCGCCGTTGCGCACTTTTCGGAGGACGCGCTCGAGGACATCGGCGTGCTGGCCGGCCCTGGAGAAGTCGAGCGCCTGCAGCGACACGCCACCGGTCTTTGCCCTGTCGTTGTGGCAGGCGATACAGTACTGATGCACCAGGACGCGCGCAGATTCGCCATCGCGAATCTGCGGTGTGTGCGCCTGTCGTGCGGCGCCGGCCGCCGGGCCTGCTGCTAGCATCAGGACTCCGGCCAGGGCGGCCACTCCCCATGGTCCGCGAGCGGTGCGGGCGAGTTTCACTTGGAAGGAACACGATAGCCGAACCGCCAATCCGCACGCCAGAGGAAACAAGGCCCTTCGGCTGCCTGGCGGCCCCGGGGTCCCGCGACTGCACATGCAACCCGACCGCGCGGATCCTCGCGGTGGCTCGCGGCCAAAAACGATCTATTTCCAGGTGATCTCCATGCCGAAGAAGTGCACGAAGACCTGGCGATTGGGTCGGTTCTTCGGATTCTGCTGCGGGCTCCGGATGTAGAAGTCAATCTGCTGCGTCGCCGGATTGGTCTCGCCGGCGGGAAGCTTCTTGTTCGCCAAATCGTGTTGTTCGGGCGCATAGATGTGGACCAGGGCGCCCGGCTGCTGTCGGGGGTTCGGCTGCGGCCGCGCGGGGACGGCGGCCCCGGCGGTCAGCACGGAGATGAAGACCAGAATGCCCGTTCGCATGGAATCCTCCTCGCTGCGCAGATGGCTGTAACGGAGACGCACTATACTGTAACAAGTGTTACACAGCGCGCCGGTTCGCCTGTGCGTCGTCGCGTTTCTCGCGTACTGCAGTTACGCCATCTGCCGGACACCGCTCCTGCCGCTGCTCGCACGAGAGCTCGGGGCCGATGCGCCGATGGTGGGCTTCATCGTCGGCGCCTCAACCCTGACAGGCGTTCTGGTGAAGCTCCCGGCCGGCGCGTGGTCGGACGTTCTCGGCCGCCGTCCGCTGCTCGTGCTGGGCGCGGTCGTATTCGCCGCGATGCCTTTTACCTATCTCGGCGTCGCGTCCCTCGGCACGCTGATTGTCCTCCGATTTGTTCACGGATCCGCCACGGCGATATTCGGTCCGGTTGCCTCAGCGAGCTTGTCAGACCTGGCGCCGCCGGACCGGCGTGCGACGTGGCTCAGCACGTACTCGACCGTCCAGGGAGCCGGCCAGGCCCTTGGACCAGTGGTCGCGGGGTATCTGATCGCGGCCGGCCGGTATGATCACGCGTTCATGGCCGCCGGTCTGTTCGCGATAGTGACGCCGTTCATCGCTGCGAGGTGGCCGTCGACGCCAGTCTTGCGTTCTGCAGCTGCGCCTGCCGCACGCTTTACGCTGTTCAATCGGGGAATCGCGGATGTGTGTCGCCAGCCCTTGATACTGATGACGAGCCTCGCGCAGGCGGCGCAGTTCGTCCTGCACGGCACACTGAACGCCTTTCTCCCGCTGTTTGCGCACGACATGCTCGGGCTCCGCGCGTCCCAGCTCGGCTGGTTGTTCGCGCTTCAAACGGTAACGACGCTTGCGACTCGACCGGTCATGGGCATCGTGTCGGATCGGCTGGGACGCCGCGGAGTGATCGCGACGGGCCTGACGGTGTGCAGCGGAGCGGTGTTGCTGGTGTCGGTTGCGACAGGCGTCGCGTTACTGGCCATGGCCATTCTGCTCTACGCCATCGGCGTCGCGGTCACGACGGCGGCGACCAGCGCCTTCATTACCGACCTCTCGCGGCGGGCGCAGTACGGGGCGGCACACGGCGTGTTCGGCACGATCTATGACGTCGGTGACGCGCTGGGGCCGATCGCGGCTGGCGTGATCGTCGCCAGCTTCGGATACGCGCGGATGTTTCAGGTGATGGCCGCTGTCGCGCTGCTCGTGACGGCCACGTTTTACGTGTCTGCCAGGACAAAGGCTGATTCGATGACGCAGTTCGACGACTGACCGTCGTGACGAAGTAGCCATGTACGCAATCGCGCACCGCTCCATCCTTCTCACCGTCCTCGCTGCTGTGGGCGCATCGCTCGCGTGCCGCTCGCCGGAGCCCGCGCAGAGCACGGAACGGACGGTCACGATCTACGTCTCGACGGGACTGCCGAAAGCAGGGGACCGGATCGATGATGTCCGGTTGATTGACAAGGCCAGTCCATGGTCGTTTTCGCTCGTGTTCGTCGTTCCGGTTGCGCCGTTCTAATCTGCGTTATTTTCCGGCGGATAGCTTCGCTTTCAGCTCCTCGAACCAGTTGAGAACGACGACCATGCTGGGTGCCGTCATGGTCTGGTCGGCGGCCGTGCTGTCTTTGATCATGAGAAACCGCTGGCCGTCGCGAGAGACGTCGTAGGTGCGGCCGAGCCCCGATACATACCCTTCGAACAGCTTCCTCGGGGTGCCGGCGGCGAACGTTGGCGTCGTCTGCACGGGTACCGACATCAGGCTGGTCCCGTCGCGATAGAACAACTCCCGGCCGCTCCGCGCCCAGAGTGGGACGTTCCCGCCACCACTGGAAACTTGCCAGCGCCCGTCGGCCACGTTCGGGAACGGCCGCACATAGATTTCCTCCTGGCCGGATTCGTTCGACTCGTAGGCCAGCCA
>JACQTH010000183.1 GCA_016210935.1 Acidobacteriota bacterium
CTGCTCACTGCCCACTGCCCACTGCTCCTCACTCGCTGCCCACTGTCCACCGCCCACTGCCCACCGATCTTCGAACAGCTCCCCCGCCGGGCGGATCGCGCGCTCGATCTGCCACAGCGCGCTGCGGCGGTCGTGGCCGAAGCAATTGAGCGCGCCGATCTCGGCCAGCGTTGCGAGCTCGTCGCGGTTGACGCCGGTTCTGGCAACGAAGTCGTCGAGGGAGCGAAAGCGCGGCGGGCAGGGCTGAAGCCCTGCGCTACGACTCGCCACCCAGTCATGCGCGCAGGTGTTGCAGAAGCAGGCGCCATCCGGCGCCACTTCGATCATGCGCTCGTCGTCGCAGCCGCACTTGGGGCAGCACGACGGGAATCGGGATTCGGGGTTCGGGATTCGTTGTTTTTTCTGGCCACTGGCTACTGACCACTGGCTACTTGTTTCAATCCTCCTCCCCACCTGCTCGCGCAACCCGTTGACATACCGCAGCCCGAGCCGCACGGTGCCGTCCTCCTCGATCCGGCACAACCAGTTCGACTCCTGCACGTCGATGCTCGCGAAGCGCACGCCGCGCCGCTGCGCATCCTTCACGAGCGTCGCCGGATGATAAAACCCCATCGGCCAGTTGTTCAGCATCGCCGCATAGAACGCGGCAGGAAAATACGCCTTCAGGTACGCGCTGGCGTAGACGAGCAGGGCGAAGCTGGCCGCGTGTGATTCGGGGAACCCGTAAAGGGCGAACGACGTAATTGACCGGACGATCTGATCGGTCGCTTCAGGCGAAATGCCCTGACGGGCCATCCCCTCCCGCAACTTCACTTCCACCTCGCGCATGCGGCGCTCCGATCGCTTGAAGCCGAACGCGCGGCGCAGCTCTTCGGCCTGACCGCCGGTGAATCCGGCCGCCACCATCGCCATCCGGAGGAGCTGCTCCTGAAAGAGCGGAACGCCGAGCGTGCGTTCGAGAATCGGCTGCAACGACGGATGCGGATACTCCACCGGCTCGCGGCCGGCGCGCCGGTTCAGGTACGGATGCACCATCTGACCGACGATAGGACCGGGCCGGATGATCGCGACCTGCACGACGATGTCGTAGAACCGTTGGGGTCGAAGGCGCGGCAGCGTGGCCATCTGCGCGCGCGATTCGACCTGGAAGACGCCGATCGTGTCGGCGCGCTGCAGCATGTCGTAGACCTCCGGATCGTCGGGAGGCAGATGCGCGAGATCGACCAGGGGAACGTTCCGGCCGGCGTTGATCATCTCCATGGCGTCCTGAATCACCGCCATCATTCCAAGGCCGAGGAGATCGATCTTGATGACGCCCATGTCGGCGCAATCGTCTTTGTCCCATTGGACGACCACGCGCCCCGGCATGGAGGCGTTTTCGAGCGGCACGACGGCATCGAGCCGGCCCTGACAGATGACCATCCCCCCGGAGTGCTGGCCGAGATGCCGTGGCAGGTCCTGGATGCGGTGCCACAGCTCCGCGAACATCCGGATGCGCGGATCCTCGAGATCGAATCCGACCGCCGCCAGATCCCTCGCCAGCGTCTGGCTGCCGTCCACGAACTCGAACTGGTTCATGACCTTCGCAAGGCGATCGACCATGGGCGGTTCGAGCCCCAGCGCCTTCCCCACTTCACGGGCGGCGCTCCGGCCGCGATATGTGATGACGTTGGCCGTCATGCCCGCACCGAGCTGGCCGTATTTCTCATAGACATGTTGGATGACCTGCTCGCGCCGATCGCCGCTCGGCAAATCCAGATCGATGTCGGGCCACTCGCCTCGTTCCTCCGACAGGAACCGCTCGAAGAGCAGATCCATCCCGACCGGGTCGACGGCGGTGATTCCCAGGCTGTAGCAGACGGCGCTGTTCGCCGCCGATCCCCGTCCCTGCACGAGGATGTCGTGCTGCCGGCAATAGTTCACGACGTCCCAGACAATCAGGAAATAGCCGGCCAGATCGAGCTTCTCGATCAGATCCAGCTCGCGCGCGATCTGCGCCTGCGCCCGCTCGTGGTACGGCCGATAGCGCTCGCGCGCGCCGACGTGCGTGATTTGGCGGAGGAACGAGTTCGGCGTCTCGCCCTCGGGAACGGGATAGGCGGGAAACCGATAGCCGAGATCGGCCATCGTGTACTCCAGGCGATCGGCGAGCTCGCGCGTCGCGGCGATCGCCTCGGGCAGATCGTGAAAGAGCTGCTCCAAGACCTCCGGCGGTTTCAGAAATCGCTCGGCGTTGCGTTCGAGACGACGGCCCGCACGCGAAAGGATGGTCTTCTCCCGAATGCACGTGAGCACGTCGCACAGCGGACGCTCGGCCGGTTCGGCGAACCGCACTCCATTGGTGGCGACGACAGGGACGTGGAACGCTGACGCCAGGTCGATCAGCGCCTGATTATCCGCTTCTTCATCGCGTAACAAATGACGTTGCAGCTCGACATAGAGCCGCTCGCGGCCGAACAGGCCGACAAGGCGGTCGACGAGACCGCCGACGCCATGCTGCTCTCCCTGAACGGCGCGACGACCCACCAGCGCCACGAGACCGCGCGTGTGGCCATCGAGCTCGTCGAGCGTCAGCGCCCCCTCGCCTTTCGGCGACCGGAGCTTCATGCGCGTGATGAGGCGGCAGAGATTTTGGTAGCCTTCCCGGGATTCGACGAGAAGGGGGAGACGGAAGACAGTGGGCGGTGGGCGGTGGGCAGCATTTCTCTTGAGAACGGCCGTGCTGTTGCCACGTCTTTCGACTTGCCCTGCGCACTGCCCACTGCGCACTGCCCACTGCACACTGTCAATTCGGCGCCGATGATCGGCTTGATGCCGGCCCTGGTCGCGGCTTTATGGAATCGCGGCGCGCCGTAGACGCCATCCCGATCGAGGAGCGCGAGCGCGGGATACCCGAGTGCCGCCGCACGGTCGACGAGCAGCTCCGGGAGCAGCGTGGATTCGAGAAAGCTGAACGCCGACGCGCAGTGGAGTTCGAGGTAGTTCTTCAATCCACCACCGCTTCTACAAACCACCCGTTCCACAGTCGATCGAAGAAGATCCGATAGACCGCGCCGTCGCCCAGCGATACATCCCACTCTTCCCGGTCCCAGGATCGAAAGCACTGACGGGATTCGGCGTTCGGGATTGGGGATTCGGATGTATTCCACCAATTGCCCGATGACCGCCACGGCCCTGCCGCGGCGCGGACGACTCCCCCAGGCACGATTCGCCGTCCCGTCATGACACGCGCCGGCCGGCCGTCGTCGACCTGCACCCGCGCCGGGATCGGGATGCGAAATCGACGCAAGGCAGTGGGCAGTGGACAGTGCGCAGTGTGCAGCACTTCGTTTGAAAACGGCCGCGTCGCCACGCGGCCGTTCTGTCCACTGCCCACCGCCCACCGCTCACTCTGCCCACTGCCCACTGCGCACCGCCCACTTACGGGCGCGAACGGCGTCATCTCGAACGCGCCGGGGCGATGCGTGTCGAGGAGCGTGGGCGAGCCTGAGCGGTTTTCGCCCATGAGAGCCGTCAACCGCGCCATCATGGTGGAGATCTGTTCCGGTTGCGGCAACGGCCGCTTCAGCAGCGAGTACTGAACGATGCGGCCGGGTGTCGGCTCGAGCGCGATCGTGACGCGATCGATCGCCGCCGGTGGTGGATGCGATTCGAGATCGAGCAGGACGAGCGTCCGCAGCACCCGGGCGTCGCGCACCGCGGCCGGCAGGCTCAGCACGCGCTGATGGGTGTCGCGCGTGACGAGATCGAGCGTCACCGCGAACCCGATCGCCGCGCGATCGTCTTCTTCCAGACGGCGGCAGAGCGGCTCGAAGAGCCGCCCGAGCACGAACGACAACGGCTCGAGACCATCGATCGGCCATTCGAGATCGAGTGAGGCCTGGAAGGGCGCCTCGGGCGCAACCGGCACAAGCGGCCGGACGTCCTCTCCGCGCGCGATCCGCTGCCACAACGGACCGTCCTGCCCCAGACGCTCGGAGAGCGCGACCCGCGGCAGCGCGGCGAGATCGCCGAGGGTTTTCAGACCCCAGCGCTTGAGCAACGAGACGATGGCTGTCGTCGTCGAGTCCCGGGATTGGGGATTCGGGATTTGGGATTCGAAAGACGAACTCCCACGAATCCCGAACCCCGAATCCCGAATCCCGGGTCGGATGAGCACCTCCGCCGCTTCGAGCAGGCGCAGCGACAGCGGCGCCAGCGTGGCCGCTTCTTCGCCGGGTGGCACCACGGTGACGCCCGCTCGTGCATGCGCCACCATCACCGCCGCTGTGCGGGTCCCGGCCACGACGACGTGCGCCGCGACACGCTTGTCCGCAGCGGCGCGCCGCAGTTCGTCCGCGATTGTCTGCGCATCACCCAGCAACCGTCCCAGACCGCTGACGTCGAGAAGCACCAGGCGATCGCTCAGCGCTTCCACGCGCGGCGAAAAGTCATAGGCGATCTGCGACAGGACGCCGCGATCCGATTCAGCGGGTGACAAGGGGAGATAAAGGCAGGCGAACATACGTAAGGGATTTGGCGATCTGGCGATTGGGCGATCTGGCGATTTATTGACTGATTCAATCAACCGATAAATCGCCCAATCGCGAAATCGCCCCATCGCGAAATGTCATCGCCACGGGATCATCACTTCCCCACCGCACATGCCGTCCCTGTCGGACGCGCGCGGTGACATCGAGGCCACGAAACAGCCCGTTGTGCCACCGGCCTGCCCCGAGCCCAGTCGAGGGGCC
>JACQTH010000168.1 GCA_016210935.1 Acidobacteriota bacterium
ACGTTTCCACCAGGACCGTGCCCGGAGCCGCCGTGAGGGCCGGCGGAACGACGATCCCAAGCCCGCGAAGGAAGCTGACAACATAGCCGGACCATCCGACCGAGACCGTCGCGGCCCCGACCGAATACTCGAGGATGAGATCCCAACCGATGATCCAGGCAAAGAACTCGCCAAGTGTGGCGTAGCCGTAGGTGTACGCGGATCCCGCAATCGGGATCATCGAGGCGAACTCGGAGTAGCAGAGGCCCGCAAAAGCGCACGCGATGCCCGCCGCGACAAACGACAGGACGATGCCAGGTCCCGCATACTGGGCAGCGGCGAGCCCGGTCAAGACGAAGATCCCGGCGCCGATGATGGCGCCGATGCCGAGGGTCGTCAGGTTCAGGGGGCCCAGCACCCGCTTGAGCGAGTGCGCATCCGTCGCCTGGGCTTCGGCCTTCAGGCGCTCGATCGACTTCGTCGCGAATAACGACATACGGGACAGTCCTCCAAGTAACGAAGCTTCGCCGGACCGAATGAACGCGCAGGATGCCCTTGCCGGCGAAGCTTCGTTACCGGGTTGCGCGGCCGCCTTGCGGCCGCGCCCAAGCCGAGCTTGCGCGGCAGACTTGACAGCTTCTGACAGGAGGGCCGTGCAAGCACGGCTGCCGAAAGCTGCGGCATTATAGCCTCAGTCGCAGTAACGAAGCTTCGCTTGAGACCAACCATGAAGCTCGGCGAAGCTTCGTTACTATGGCCGTGCAAGCACGGCTAGATACTCCGCCACGCGTCCGGCGGGCGGCCCGGCGCCGAGCAAATCGGCGATGACGGCCACGCAATCCGCACCCGCTTCCAGCGCGTCCGGCGCCCGGTCCAACGAAATACCTCCAATCGCCACGATCGGGCCTGTCGTCTTCTCACGGGCGTACCGCACCAGTTCGAGGCCCACCGGCGCGTAGCCCGTGTCCTTGCTGCCGGTGGCGAACACCGGGCCGACGGCCAGATATGAGATGGGCAGCGTGACCGCGAGATCGACCTGCTTGGTGGTGTGGGTCGAAAAGCCAACGATGGGATCCGGTCCGACGAGCGACCGGACCGCTGACGGCGGGAGATCTGTTTGGCCGACGTGCACCCCGCTCGCACCCGCCAGCAGCATCAGATCAACGCGATCGTTGACGATCAGTGTGGCCTCAACCTCCCGGGCGCGGGCGACCACACGATCGATCAGGCGCAGCAGCTCGCCACTGCCATGGCGCTTTGAACGAAGCTGAAGCAGGCGCACACCCGCCGACAAGTACTCGATCGCGAGATCATCCACCGGCCAGCCCGCGGCGCGAGCCGCATCGTCATCGGCGATGGCGTAAAGGGGAGGAAGCCGGCTCACACCGCTTCGGCCAGGCGGCCGGGGCGCGGCTTGGTCATGAAGCGATCCATGAACGACGTGCTGAGGCGCCCCGCGACGAAATCGGGATCGGCGAGGATTCTCACGTGCAGCGGCACGCTGGTGCAGACGCCTTCAATGACCGTCATCTCGAGCGTTCGGGTCATCCTGGCGAGCGCTTCCTGCCGATCGCGACCATGCGTCAGGATCTTCGCAATGAGCGAATCGTAGTACGGCGACACCGTGCATTCAGAGTGGGCAGCCGAATCAACCCGCACGCCAGGCCCGCCCGGAACGCTGAAGACGTGAATCAATCCTGGCGACGGCGCGAAGGTCTCCGGGTCTTCGGCGTTGATTCGGCATTCGATCGCATGGCCGGTAAAGCTGACTTCGCTCTGGCGGAAGGAAAGCCGCTCGCCTGCGGCAATCCGGATCTGTTCCTTGACGATGTCGACACCGGTCACCAGCTCGGTGACCCCATGTTCCACCTGGAGGCGGGTGTTCGCCTCCATGAAATAGAAGCGCCCCTCTTGATCCACCAGGAACTCGAACGTCCCCGCGTTGGTGTATTGCACCGCGCGCGCCGCATCAACGACCACGCTTCCCATCTTGCGGCGTTGTTTGTCGTGAAGCGCCGGCGACGGCGATTCCTCGACGAGCTTCTGGTGACGCCGTTGAATCGAGCATTCCCGTTCACCGAGGTGGACGATGGCGCCGTGATGGTCCGCGAGCACCTGAAACTCGATATGCCGCGGTGATTCGAGATACTTTTCCAGGTAGACGTCGCGCATGCCGAAGGCCGCCTCGGCTTCCCGCTGCGCCGCCCGAATAGCGGGCCCGAGCTCCGACGGCCCCGTCACCAGCCGCATGCCCCGACCGCCGCCGCCGCCCGTCGCCTTGACGAGCAACGGATATCCGATGTCCTTCGCGGTCTTCGCCGCGCGGTCGTCGTCTTCGACCGGACCGTCGCTCCCCGGCAGAATGGGCACTCCCGCCTTCTTCATCACGCGCCGCGCGCGCGCCTTGTCGCCCATCAGCCGGATGACGTTGGGATCCGGACCGATGAATTTCAGATGGCAGGCCTCGCACACTTCCGCGAAGTACGCGCTCTCCGAGAGAAAGCCGTACCCGGGGTGAATGGCGTCGGCGCCGGTGATCTCCGCCGCGCTGATGACCGACGGCACATTCAGGTAGCTTTCGCTCGCGCGCGCAGGCCCGATGCAGACGTCCTCATCCGCGAATCGGACGTGCAGCGAGTTCTCGTCCGCCGCGGAGTACACGGCCACGGTCTTGATGCCGAGCTCGCGACACGCGTAAATGACGCGCAACGCGATCTCGCCGCGGTTGGCGATGAGGATTTTCTTAAACATAGCGGGCAGTGGGCGGTGGGCGGTGGGCCACGCTACCCACTATCGTGTCCGGATCGCAAACAACCGCTCGCCGTACTGCACCGGTTGCCCGTTCTCGACGTAGATGGCCGACACGACCCCGTCGTACTCGGACTCGATCTCGTTCATCAGTTTCATCGCTTCGATGATGCACAGGACCTGGCCGCGTTTCACGGCGGATCCAATCTCCACGAACGGCGGGAGGCCCGGCTCCTGGGATCGATAGAAGGTGCCCACGATGGGCGATTTGACCACGGCGAGCTCCATCCCGGCCACTTCGGAAACGTCCTCGGGCGGGGCCGGCTCCAGGGGCGCGGGCGGCGTCACGGGCGCCGGCACGGCCGGAGCTCCAGCGGTGGCGGGCGGAGCCTGAAGCGAAGGGACCGGCGGGACCCCAACCGCAAGACCGTCTTTCTTGACCCGGATCTTGAAATTCTCCTGCTGGAGCTCGAACTCGCTCAGCTCGTGCTCCTTCACCAGGTCGAGGATCTGCCGGAT
>JACQTH010000169.1 GCA_016210935.1 Acidobacteriota bacterium
CACGTCGCTCTCCGCCTGCGACTGATACAATCGCGCCTGTCGAGGGTCCGCACAGACCGTAACTGCTACTGTTTAAGGCGTTTCGCGACAGAAACTAGCCTAGCGCTGCGCAATGTCGGTGCGCCACTCGGTCATCGGCTCGATGTGCACGGGTACAAGCGGCCTCGATTGCAGCCGCCACCCGAACATCCCAAGCCACAGGCCCCCAATCCCGATGGGGGCCATCAGGTCGAGCCAGTGAATCGCCAACCCTTGGGTGTGGAGATTGGGCGCCACCAGCCAGAAAAGATCGATGAGCCGCATCGCCAGCATCCAGACGGCGATCGTGACGAGGAAATGCGGCGTTCGCTTGGTCCGGCGCGATAGAAGGAGCAGGAACGGCAGCGCGAAGTGGAAGAGAATCAACCCCGCCGCAATCACCTGCCAGCCCGCGTGGAGCCGCTCGAGGTACCACGGGATCTCCTCCGGCAGATTTCCCATCCAGATGATCAGGTACTGCGCGATCGAGAAGTAGGACCACAGCATGACGAACGCCAGCAGCAGGTTGCCGGCGTCATGAAAGATCGCCGGCGTCGTGATGCGGCCGATCGGGCCGCGAAGGCGACCCAGCCAGTAGATGGCCACGATGGAAAACGCGAGGCCGGAGAGCCCCTGGCCGCCCATCAGCAGCACGCCAAAAATCGTGGAAAACCAGTGGGGCTCGAGCGACATGACCCAATCGGTCGCGGCAAACGTCATCGTCAGCGCATACAGCAGCAGGCCCCCCGCCGACAGTCGCTGCATCTTGCGTTCGAGGCGTGGATCGCCGGTCCGGTCCTGTTCGGCCGACCACCGGCACAGGAGGAAGGCGATCGCGTTCCAGATTGCGAGATAGAAGGCCGCGCGAGCCAGGAAGAAGGGGACGTTTAGGTACAGCGCCTTGCGCTGGAGCAATTCGTCGGCGCGCACGAGTTCCGGGCGGGCCCACGGGTAGAGGAGTGGCAACCCGAGTGCGAGCGGGATGAACAGGAGGGCGATGAGCGGCAGCGTCCGGCTGGCCGCTTCGAGGATGCGGCGCAGCGGCACCCCCCAGTTGCCGCCGGACAGATGATGGATCATCGCGATCCCCATGCAGCCGAGCGTGATGCCGGTCCAGAACAGAAAGCCGACCAGATACGAGAAGAAGAACTGCGCAGGGTTGAACAATCCGCCGAGGATCGTCGCGGCAAGCGCGACGGCGCCTGCGGTGATCGAAACCCGCGCAAGACGCGCGATCTCCGGGGGCGATGAAACGAACTCGGCCGAAGTCATTTATTAGTTTGTCGCGGGGCCCCACCCCCGCGACCTCCCACGGCTCGCTCGCGCTCGCCGCGCTGGCTTGAGACAACGATCCGCTTAGTGCACATCCCGGGCCCCACTCCCACGACCTCCCACGGCTCGCTCGCGCTCGCCGCGCTGGCTTGAGACAACGATCCGCTTAGTGCACATCCCGGGCCCCACCCCCGCGACCTCCCACGGCTCGCTCGCGCTCGCCGCGCTGGCTTGGAGCAACAGGCCACGTCCCTTCAAGCTTCCGGCGATCTTCGGCCGGCACGTCGGCGATGGTGGCGCGCCGGCTGAACTGAAGCGCTCGGACGTACGCGATGATCGCCCACCGGTCGTGCGGTGACACCTGGGTGCGGTACTCGGGCATCGCGCCGAAGCCGTTGGTCATCACGTCGAAATAGTGGCCCACCGCCACGTCGCGAAGCCGGTCGTCGTGAAACGACGGCGGGCGGCGGTAGCCGCGACGAACGATCATCCCGTCTCCATCCCCCGTGCGGCCGTGGCAGGGTGAGCAGAAAATGTCGTAGCGCTCCCGGCCGCGCTTCATGACGTCGCCGGTGATCTCGAAGGGAAACGAGTTGGCGAACGTGTTTCGGATCCGGCCGGTATAGAGGTGCTCGTCGTCGTGCAGGTGCCCGCGCGCGACCGTGCCGGCGACCACCGGTCTGGCCGACATCGCGTCGCCGAAGAACTCGGCCTGCTCGAGGGGCTCGTACTTCGGCTGGTCGTGCATGTCCTGCCGGCACGCGGCGAGACAAAGCACGGTGAGAACAGCCATCGTGAAAACGGCAAACGTGGCTTCCGGCTTTAGCCGGAAGATCTTCCGCCGCGCATCCGCGCAATCGACCGAATTCGACGCCGGTTGCGTCGAACGGGTGAAGGCGGAAGCCACGAGCCAAGTCGTAGTGCCCGGCTTCAGCCGGGCTCTTCTGTCAGGGCGCAACGTCGGTCACCTCTTTCGCTTCGCAGCTTTCGAGAAAGGCGCGCGTCCGCGCGCGGTCGAACCGCGAGTCGCAAGCCTCGATGCAGAGGAAAAACCGGTCGCGCGTCGCGAGGGCGAAGCGCGGCACGTTGAACACGGGGTGATAGGGCGTCGGCAGGCCGTTCAGCGCCAGCATCCCGAGCACCGCCGACAGGGCCGCGAAGAGGATCGTCATCTCGAAGGTCACGGGGATGAAGGCCGGCCAGCTGTTGAGCGGCCTCCCGGCGATGTTCAGCGGATACGCGATCGCCGACACCCAGTACTGAAGCAGGAAGCCACCGAGACATCCCGCGATGCCGCCCATCAATACGATGAGCGGCAGGCGTGTCTGGTGCAGCCCCAGCGCTTCGTGCAGCTCCTCGATCGGGTAGGGCGAGTACGCATCCATCCGTCGGTACCCTTCCTCCCGCGCCCGGCGTGCCGCCATCACCAGCCGCGTCGGGTCGTCGAATTCGGCCATGAGGCCGTACAGCTCAGTGCTCGCTGGAGTCATCGCTCGCACCAGAGAGTTGGCAGTGCGCAGTGTGCAGTGGGCAGTTCCTTGCTTGAAACGGGCCGCGCGGTAGCGCGGCCCCTGCGAAGCCAACGCCGTTCCACCAACCGTTGCTGCCCACTGCCCACTACAGCACCCTCAAATCCTCCACCTTCGCCTCCGGCAGAATCGCGCGCATCTCGAAAATCGAAATCATCGGCAGGAATCTGATGAACAGGAAGATCAGCGCGACGAACAGCCCGATCGTCCCGAAGTACATGGCCCAGTCCCACACCGTCGGGTAGTACATGCCCCACGACGACACCAGGTAGTCGCGATGCAGGCTCGTCACGACGATGACGAACCGCTCGAGCCACATGCCGACGTTGATGATCAGCGCCAGCAGGAACAGCGGGATCGGCGATCGGCGGATGCGGCGGAACCAGAGCAGCTGCGGAATCGCCACGTTCGTCAGGATGAGCGCCCAGTAGCCGAGCGCGTACGGGCCGGTCATCCGGTTCGCCATCAGGTATTTTTCGTACTCGTTGCCGCTGTACCAGGCGAAGAAGGCCTCCACGCCGTAGCCGTACGCCACGATCAGGCCGGTCGCCAGCATGACTTTCGCCATCGCGTTCAGATGGCGCTCGGTGATGAAGTCGTGCAGGCCGTACAAGGCACGAAGGGGGATCGCCAGCGTCAGGACCATCGCGAAGCCGGAATAGATCGCGCCCGCGACGAAATACGGCGGAAAAATCGTCGTATGCCAGCCCGGCACGATCGAGATGGCGAAGTCGAAGCTGACGACCGTGTGCACGGAGATGACGAGCGGCGTCGCGAGCCCGGCGAGCAGGAGATACGCGGTCTCGTACCGATGCCAGTGGCGCGCGGATCCGCGCCAACCCATGGCCAGGATGCCGTAGACGACGCGACCGACACGGGCGCGCGAGCGATCGCGCAGCGTCGCGAGATCGGGGATGAGCCCGACGAACCAGAAGAGCAGCGAGACAGTTCCGTACGTGGTCACCGCGAACACGTCCCAGATCAACGGGCTGCGGAACTGCGGCCACATGTTCATCGTGTTCGGGTACGGCACCATCCAGTACCCGAGCCACGGGCGGCCGACGTGCAGGAGGGGGAACAGGGCGGCGCACGCGACCGCGAAGAGCGTCATCGCTTCCGCGAACCGGTTGATCGACGTGCGCCAGGGCTGACGCAGCAGCAGCAGGATCGCGGAAATCAAGGTGCCGGCGTGGCCGATCCCGATCCACCAGACGAAATTGATGATCGCGAAGCCCCACGCCACCGGCACGTTGATGCCCCAGATCCCGACGCCCCTCACCAGCAGGTAGGTAATCGAGAAGAAAAGCACCATCGCCAACAGGAATGCGATGCCGAACCCGACGAACCAGGCGAACGGCGTGCGGCGCGTGAGGACGATCGAGCTGATCTTGTCGGTGACGGATCCGAACGTGTGACCGGGCGCGATGACCGGCGGCGGGCCATACGAGGCCGGCGCCGGCACCGGTTCCGCCGATCGAACAGCAGGGACTTCGTCCATCATTCGTGCCCTTTGCGCTTGCCCGGTTCTTCGTCGTCACCGTCGTAGTGCCCGCCTTCAGGCGGGCCCGGCTGAAGCCGGGCACTACGTCTCCTTTCGCGGCTTCCGCCGTCTTCGTGGCTTCCGCCGTTGGGCGGAAGATCCCCTGGATTCCTGACCGCCGCCAGATACGTCGTCCGCGGCCGCGTGTTCAAGCTCGCCAGCAGCCCGTAGTTGCGCGGCTCGGCCTTCAGCTGTGCCACGCGACTGTTCGGATCGTTGATGTTGCCGAAGACGATCGCGTTCGTCGGACAGGCCGCCTGACACGCGGTCACGACCTCACCGTCCCGAATCTCGCGGTCCTCTTTTTCCGCCTCGATGCGCGCCGCGTTGATCCGCTGGACGCAGTACGTGCATTTCTCCATCACGCCCCGGCTTCGCACCGAGACGTCCGGATTGCGCTGCATCTTCAGGCTCGGCGTCTTCCAGTCGGCGAACTGCAGGAAATTGAACCGCCGGACCTTGTAGGGGCAGTTGTTCGAGCAGTACCGGGTCCCGATGCAGCGGTTGTAGACCATGTCGTTCAGCCCCTCGTCGCTGTGCGACGTCGCCGCGACGGGGCAGACGAGCTCGCACGGAGCGGTCTCGCAGTGCATGCAGGGGACGGGCTGAAAGTACGTGTCGGGTGCCGACGCGTCGCCCTTGTAATACCGATCGACGCGCAGCCAGTGCATCTCCCGCCCGCGGGCCACCTGCTCGCGTCCGACGACCGGAATGTTGTTCTCCGCCTGGCAGGCGACGATGCACGCGTTGCAGCCGGTGCAGACGTTGAGGTCGATCGCCATCCCCCACGCGTAGCCCGGGTATTCGTAATTCGGGTAGAGCGTCAGATCCCTCGGAGGCGAGTGCTCCCGATGGTGAGCGAAGTCCGGGTCGGCGCGGTATTGCTCGAGCGTCGCCGCGCGAACGAGCTCGCGGCCCTGCATCGCGTGATGCTCCTGCGTGCACGCGAGCGACTGCCGGGTACCGGTCCCGGTGATGGAGACGCCGGTCGCGATCCACATCGCCTCCGATGTACGCAACTTGTAGACGTTGAATCCGGCTCCGCTGCCCACGCGCCCGACGCGTTCGCGCCCGTACCCGAGATTCACCGTGATGGTGTCGTCCGGGTGGCCGGGAACGATCCAGATCGGTGCGTGAACGTTCCGCCCGCCGGCGCCGAGCTCCACGAGGTCGCCCGGCTGCCAGCCGTGGCGATCCGCAGTCGCCGGGCTCACCAGCACGGCATTGTCCCAGGTGAGCTTGGTGATCGGCTTCGGCAGTTCCTGGAGCCAGGCGTTGTTGGCAAAGCGTCCGTCATAGATCGTCGGGTCGGGCCGAAACGCGATCTCGAGACCTTCGCCGCGCGCGCGGTCCTCTTCAGCCGGGGGCATCGTCGCGGCCCGAACGTTTTTTGCGGGGAACGCGGTATTCGCGACCACCCCGTCGTGCAGCGCCAGGCGCCAGAACCGCTCGAAAGCCTCTTCGTGGCTTCCGGCTTCAGCCGGAAGATCCTTCCGCCTAAAGGCGGAAGCCACGGTGAGATCGAACCAGCTTCGCCAATACTCCCGGACGATGTCATAACTTGATCGTACCGGCCGATCGGAAAACGCTGCCAGCACTTCGTGCGCGGTGTGGGCGTCGTAGAGCGGGGCAATGAGCGGCTGAACGATCGACACCGTCCCGTCGAAGGCGCGTGTGTCTCCCCACGCCTCCAGGAAGTGCGCTTCAGGGACGTGCCACTGGCAGAGCGCCGAGGTCTCGTTGTCATCAGGGCTCAGATGGATGCGCAGCGGGACGCGCTGGAGCGCGTTCGCGAACTCGAGGTCGGCGGGGGCGGTGTAGACGGGGTTTCCGCCAAGGATCAGCAGGAGGTCGACGCCTCCTCCGGACATCTCGCCAACCAGCTCACGCAGCGATTCGGTCTGATCGACCGGATTGACATCTGTCGGCTCCGTGTAGACGACCGTCTGGCCCACGTTGTCGAGTGCAGCGTTCACCGCATGCGCGATGGCATGAACCTCGGGTGGCTGCCATTCTCCGGCCATCACCAGGCTGCGGCCGCGATGGGCCTCAAGATCCCGGGCTGCATGCTCGATCCATTGCCGAACACGCTCGCTGCCGGCGTTCCAGCCTGGCCTCGTAATGCCCGGCTTCCCGCCTCCGCGGTAGGCTTCGGCGAGGCTCGCCGAAGCGCGCTCCGCGCGCGAAGGCGGCAGCCGGGCCCCAAGCGCCCACGCAATCCGTAGGACTTCGCTCGGCTTCACCGCAATCCGCGCGTCCGCGACCGCTCCTGTGTTGGTCACGGAACTCTCGACGACGTACAGCCGGCTCATCCCCGCAGGCTGATCTTTTCGGAGCCGCCGCTTCGCCGCGAAGTCGTGCGCGTACCGAACACTCGCGCCGCCGCACGTCAGAAAATCCGCGTCCAGCGAAACGATGACGTCCGCGCGATCGAGGCGACACTGAGCGGCAACGACCTCCCCAACCGCCATCTGTGCGCCACGCCTTGCGTTGTCGTTGCTGATCGGCTCGTACTGATGCCAGCGGGCTTCCGGAAACGCTTTCAGCAGCTCGGACAGCTGAAACCCGAGCGTCGGCGAGGTCACGGTCTCCGTCAAAACGCGGAAGCCTCGACCGCCTGCCGCCCGGCGACCGTCGATGGCCACCCGCGCCGCGCCCAGAAACGACGCCCACGGACGAATGTCGCCAAGATACGTGAGGGTCTGGGCGCGATCCGGATCGTAGAGGTCGAGCACGGATGCCTGGGCAAACGGATCCGTTGCGCCAAGACTCGCGGGATGATCGGGATTACCCTCGACTTTCGTCGGCCGGCCCATGTGACTTTCGACCAGCAGCCCTGTCGACCCGCCCCCGAACGGCATGGCGGTGGCAAAGAAGAGCGGCTGGCCCGGGACTACCTGTTCGGGGCTCCGCACATAGGGGACGATCGTCTCGAGCGGCTGGCGCGTGCACGCACCTGAGCCCGCCAGCGCCAGCGATGCCCCCATCAGCTTGAGAAACTGGCGGCGGTCGACCGGATCCGTCAGCTCTGACGCTTCGTCCGAGAACTCCCGCGCGAGGTGTTCATCCTCAGCGCCGGCCTGTCCGCCAGCTTGTCCGCCGAAGCCCATGGGGCGAAGGCGGAAGCGCAACGCGCGAAGGCGGGCAAGCTCGTCGAGGCTGCGCCAGAACGGGAGCGAGTTGCCGGAATCGTCGTGAGGCATGAGAGCTTTAGTGGGCAGTGGGCAGTGGGCAGTGGGCCAAGCGAGG
>JACQTH010000170.1 GCA_016210935.1 Acidobacteriota bacterium
AATTCGAGCCGGATGCCGCGAACGGCTCTATGCCCCGCGCCGCTCCCTCGCGGGCGCGCTGTGCGCGCCGCCGTTATGCGGCAAGGATTAACAGCATCGTTGGGACCGCATAACGGCCTGCATAACTCGTCGTCGTCGCAAAGGAGGAACAGTGAAGCCGACCGCCTGGATCCCTCTTGCCCTCCTGGTGTTCGTCAGCCTCGTGGCAGCGATCGTGCCGCCGGGTGAAGCGCTGGTGACGGGTGGACCCGTCAATTCGGGCGATGTCGCCTGGATGCTGACCGCGAGCGCACTGGTTCTGCTGATGACGCCCGGCCTCTCGTACTTCTATGGCGGGATGGTCCAGTCGAAGAACGTGATCTCGACGATGCTCCAGAGCTTCATGGCGATGGCGGTCGTCAGCATCCTCTGGGTGGTGGTGGGGTTCAGCCTGGCGTTCGGCGACAGTGTCGGCGGGTTGATCGGCAACCCCTGGACGTTCTTCATGTTTCGCCACGTCGGCGCCACCACCCATCCGGATCTGGCGCCCACGATCCCGCTCCTGATGTTCGCGCTCTTCCAGCTGAAGTTCGCGATCATCACGCCGGCGCTCATCACCGGCTCGTTCGCCGAGCGGGTGCGGTTTTCGAGCTACGTCGTGTTCATGTGCCTCTTCTCCCTCTTCATCTACGCGCCGCTCGCGCATGCGACGTGGCACCCGCACGGGGTGCTTCGTCAGTGGGGCGTGCTGGACTTTGCCGGTGGGACAGTGGTCCACATGTCCGCCGGTTTTGCCGCTCTCGCAGGGGCGCTGGTTCTGGGGCGCCGCCGGATTCACCTGGCCAGTGAGCCGCACGTCCCGGCGAACATCCCCTTCGTGATTCTCGGCACCGGCATGCTGTGGTTCGGCTGGTTCGGGTTCAACGCCGGATCGGCCCTGGCCGCGTCCGGCCAGGCGGCGATGGCGTTCGCGACCACGAACACCGCGTCCGCGTCGGCGGCCCTCGCGTGGATGTTCTTCGACGTCAGCCGCGGACGTCAGCCGTCGGCGCTCGGCGCCTGCGTCGGCGCCGTGGTCGGGCTGGTTGCGATCACGCCGGCGGCCGGGTACGTGGGAGTTGGCCCGAGCATCATGATTGGGGCGGCGGCCGCGATCGCCAGCAACTGCGTGGTCCATTTCAAGTCGAAGTCCGCGCTCGACGACACGCTCGACGTGTTTCCGTGCCACGGCGTCGGCGGGATGGTCGGCATGATCGCGACCGGGATTTTCGCGAAGGATGTCGGTCTGATCTTTGGCGATCCCCGGACGTTCTTCGTGCACCTCGGGGCGCTCGTCCTGGTGTCCGCCTTCAGCTTCGCCGGGTCATATGCCCTCTATCGGTTGACCGATGCGATCATCCCGCTTCGCGTCACCGACGACCAGGAAGAGCTTGGCCTCGATCTCAGCCAGCATGGCGAGACGGTAGGGGAGCCGCGCCCGGCGGTGCGCGAAAGCCGGATCGAGCCGCGCGTCGAGCTGCAAGGGGCCGCTTAGGCTATAATCCGCCCGGTTCCGCGTCTGGTTTACCCGCATCGCGTTGCGTCTGGTCTAGTGAAGCGCCGCCTCAAACCGACCGGCGTCGCTTCGCTAGAGATCACGAGGCTTTATTCAATAGCCCCGCTACGCGGGGGCTAGACGTGCTTGGGCAGCCAGTATGTGACCGTTTGGTACACATTCTGGCCGTGCGAGCACGGCTAGCGCCCGGCTCGATCCGGGCCAACAGCATTGCCCGCCTGTCGGGCGAGGCAGTGCAAAAGGAGCTGGTATGACGACGCGCACTTTCACGATGACCCTCGGGATAATCCTGCTGCTCGTCGGCGTCCTGGGCTTTGTCCTCGCGCCGGGCGGAGGGTTGCTGCTCGGGATCTTCGCGATCGACGCCACCCACAATCTGATTCACATCGCCTCAGGCATCGCCGGCATCGCCATGGCGTACGCCGGCGCGTCGCGGCTGTTTTGCCAGATCTTCGGGGTTGTCTACCTGCTGGTGGCGATCCTCGGATTCGTCGCGACCCCGACCGACGGGATGCTGCTTGGGATGATGCAGGTCAACATGGCCGATCACGTCCTGCATCTCGCGATCGGCGCGGCGGCCGGCTACTACGGGTTCGTCGCGCAGCCCGCGCCCGCCACGCGCACCTAGCCTGACTACGGGCCACAGGCTTCGGGCTACGGGCTACAGGCTTCGGGCTGCGAGCGCTCAGGCTACTGGCTTCAGGCTACGGGTCGCCGTAGCCCGCAGCCTCTTTTGCTGCAGCCTGAAGCCCGTAGCCCGAAGCCAACGTACCCGCGAACCCCTCCCTCAATCGGTCCGACTCGGAAGGTTAGACGCCATGATGAAGCACGCGTTGTCCTCCGGATTCGTGGGGCTCGGTCTCGCCGTTCTGTTGATTGGCTCGACGGGCGGTGCCGGTAGCTCTCAAGTCACCGGCGAAGCAGTCCAAGTCGACAACGACGATGTGGGAGGCGTCGTGACAGGCCCTCGGGGGCCCGAGGCCGGTGTCTGGGTCATCGCAGAAACGACCGACCTGCCGACCAGGTTTGCGCGGATCGTGGTCACCGACGACCGGGGCCGCTTCGTGGTGCCCGATCTTCCGACAGCGACTTACAGCGTGTGGGTCCGGGGCTACGGGCTGGTCGATTCCCCGAAGGTGCAGGCCGTTCCCGGCAGGCTGTTGAACCTGACGGCCGTCGCGGCGCCGAACACGCGCGCAGCCGCGGAATACTACCCGGCCAGCTACTGGTATTCGCTTGCGCAGGTACCCGACAAGAGCGAGTTTCCTGGCACAGGTGACTCCGGTAATGGCATCGGGGAGGCCATGAGGAGCCAGGCCGACTGGCTTGCCGAGATGCGCTGCGGGGCGTGTCATCAAATCGGGAGCAAGGCCACGCGCGAGATCCCGAAGAGTCTCGGCACCTTCGATTCTTCCGTGGCGGCGTGGGAGCGGCGGCTGCAGTCGGGACAGATGGGCGCCAATATGAGCGGCGCGCTCCGGAGGTTCGGCCGACAGCGAGCGTTGAAGATGTACGCCGACTGGACCGATCGCATCGCCGCGGGCGACGTGCCGCCCGCTCCGCCCCGGCCTCAAGGCATCGAGCGGAACGTGGTCATCAGCCTGTGGGACTGGAACACCGACAGGGGATTCGTCCACGACACGATTTCGACCGACAAGCGCAATCCCACGCTGAATGCCAACGGTCTCGTGTACAGCATTTCGCGGTTCAGCGCGCCCGAGATGAATATCCTCGACCAGGTGCGCCATACCGTCACCGGGGTGAAGGTCCCGGTCCGCGATCCGGACACGCCGTTCACCACGCCGCAGAAGGTGACGCAGCCCTCACCGTACTGGGGCGAGGAAATCATCTGGTCGAGCCGTCCCAGCCTGCACAACCCGATGTTGGATCAAAGGGGACGAGTCTGGCTCACGCATGCGATTCGCGCGAGCGCCGATCCCGCCTTCTGCAAGGAGGGCTCGAGTCATCCGTCTGCGCGGGCGTTTCCGCTGACCAGCGCCAGCCGCCATGCCTCGGTCTACGATCCGAACACGAAGCGGTTCACGTTCATCGATACCTGTTTCCCCACGCACCACCTGCAGTTCTCGGAGGACGCGAACAACACGTTGTGGTTCAGCAGCGGCGGCAGCGGCGGGCGCCAGGTGCTGGGCTGGCTGAATACGAAGCTGTTCGATCAGACCGGCGATGCCGTGCAGGCACAGGGCTGGACGCCGTTCGTCATCGACACCAACGGGAACGGCAAGCGGGATGAGTATGTCGAGCCGAACCAGCCGATCGATCCCACGAAGGACAAGCGGATCCAGGGCGGCAGCTATGGCGTCATTCCCAACCCCGTCGATGGATCGATGTGGACGGCGGCGCCGGGAGTACCCGGCGCGATCATTCGCGTCGATCCCGGACCCGACCCGACCAAGACCGCGTTATCGGAAATCTACGAGCCCCCGTTCAACAATCCAAAGTCGCCGGTCAACGGGTACCTGCCGCGCGGAATCGATGTCGATCGGAACGGCATCATCTGGACGGCGCTTGCGGGCAGCGGACACCTGGCCAGCTTCGACCGGCGCAAATGCCAGGTCTTGAGGGGACCGACGGCGACGGGCCAGCACTGTCCGGAGGGTTGGACGCTCTATCTGACGCCGGGACCGAAGTTCAAAGGCGTCACCGACGAAGCCAACACCGACATGCTCTACTACAACTGGGTGGATCAGTTCGACACCTTGGGGTTGGGCAGGAACGTGCCCTTTGCCACCGGTTCCTACTCCGATGCGTTGCTGGCGCTCTCCGGTGGGAAATTTGTGGTCTTTCGGGTGCCGTACCCCGTGGGGTTCTATCACCGCGGCGTGGAAGGCCGGATCGATGATCCGAACGCCGGCTGGAAGGGTCGCGGGCTGTGGGCGAACTACGGCAGCTACAATCCGTGGCACTACGAAGGCGGAAAGGGACAGACGAGCAAGGCGGTGCATTTCCAGCTGCGACCCGGTCCGCTGGCGAAGTGAAAAAGGAGAAAGGAGAAAGGAGTCAAGAGCCCAGCTCGCTCCTGGCTTCTTGTTCCCAGCTCCTAATCTCTGTGGTCTCTGTGTTCTTTGTGGTGAAACGTCTCCTTACCAGTTCAACCTGAACACCAACTGCCCGAGCCGGCCGCCCGGATCGAAGGTGTTGTTGGGATCGCGATAGGCGGCCGTCGCCTGGAAGATCGTGGCGCCGGCGCCGGGGTTCGCCACGGGGTTGAAGTTGATGTTGTCGAACACGTTCAACAGGTCGAACCGGAACTCGAAGTTCGTATTGCCGCGAATCGGGAACCGCTTCGTCACGCCGATGTCGAATCGCGTGAAGAACGGCGCTGTAATCATCAGCGTCCGCGGCGCGCAGTCGCCGGCCTTCAACTGGATGCAGTCCGCGCTATTGGCGGGCGCGATGTACCGCCCTTCGGGCACGCCAAGGGCGGCGTAACCGGTGACCGATGTCGTGCTGACGCTGTACGCGCGGCGGGTGTTGAGGATGACATCGTCCGGCAGCATGAACGGCGTCACGAGGCCGGTCGCCGGGTTCACACGCAGGTCGAACTTGTACATCTTCTGCAGATCTTTGGCCGACATGCCGACCAGCCGGACATTCCCGAAGTTGACCATCCGGGCCTGGATGCGGCTCGCGCCGTTGAATTGCCACCCGCCCAGGATGCCGTTGAGGAGGCCGCCCATGTTGGTGCCGAACCGTTCGCCCCGGCCGACGGGAATCCGCCAGTCCCACTGCGACTTGATCGCATGGCGCACGTTGTTGGTGCTCGGGTCGAGCACCCGACCGAAGTGGAACCCGAGGAAGGAGGACCCTCCTTCGACAGCGTACTGGTAGTTCAGGTTGAGCGACAGGCCTCGCGAGAGCCGGCGTCGAAGCTCTACCTGCAGGGCGTGATAGTCGCTGTACGCGCCGCTGTCGGTGACGTTGACGTTGTTCGCATGCGGGTTCAGGATGAAGAAGTTCGCCGGCAGGCCGGCGGCGCGGGCGTTCAAGCGGCGCGTGAGGTTGCCTTCGAGATCATTGGCAGCGTGAGTGGTGGAGCTCCCGAGGCTCGCTCCGCTGACGGAATTGGGATTTGGGTTCGTGTGCACCAGACGCTGCGCAAGCGTCGGGTTCGACCACGTATTCGCGCTGCCCGTATAGGCGGCGGGGTTCGCGGCGTCTCGGCGGCCGTTCAGATACGCGAGGTAGATCGGGAGGGGCGATGTGCCGGTGCCCGGGCCGAAATACGCGAAGGACCCCACGCGACTGCCGCCAGCCAGGTTGTTGGCCTGCAGGTTGGCCATCGCGAGCTTGAACTCGTCGAAGAAGCCGTTCTCGATGATGTTCAGCTCGTTGTAATTGAGTGTCGACCACTGATCAACGCCCCTGGTCCCCACATATCGAACCTCGACGGCCATGTCGTTCGACACCGCGCGTTGAAGACCGATGGTCCACGTGCGGGCGTGCGCGATCTTGATGTCCGGATGGAAGGCGTTGATGCTGTCCGCCCGGTTGGCTCTTATTGGGATCGGGAACGTCGGTGATTCAGGGAAGGGCGCGTTGTACAGCCGGTTCCGTTCGCGCAGGAGCACCGGCCAGGACTCGCCAGCGGGAACGAGGCCCGTGCTCGCGTCGCGCGTCAGACTCAGCGTGCTGCCCGGGTTCGGGCCGAAGACGTCCGTGAACTCCCCGAAGCCTTGGCGGTCGTACGAGACCGAGTAGCCGGCGCGGATCGTCGCCTGTTCGGGGTCACCCAGGAGCGCGCGGAGCCATCCGGTCTTGACGTTCGGCCGCCAAGCCACACCGACATTCGGCGCGACGTTGTTCCAGTCGATGTTGTAGCCCGCATTCCCTCTCTTGAACTGCGCGAACTCCGGCACCTTGCCGCCGGTGGCGCCGGGCTTGTAGAAGTTGCAGGCGCTATAGAGTCCCCCGGGCCCCAGGCCGGAGATGCCGCAGACGTCGGCCAGTGAGGCCACCGACATCGTGTCGTTGACCGGTGAGAACGGCATCTGCACGTCCCACCGCACGCCCGCGTTGAACGTGAGGGTGGGGGTCATCCGCCACTGGTCCTGCGCGAACGCGGAATAGACATCCAGCTTCCCCGCGCGCCGGCGGTTGCCGAGGAAGACATACTTGTTTGTTCTTGCATCGAGCGCCGCCACGCCAGTGACGCCACCGACCCGGCCTGTCAGCATCGAATACAGTTCGCGGGCGTCGGTGAGCTGCGCGGCGGACGCTCCGGGGAAGGTGGTCGTGTTGAACAATCCGATGGCGGGATCGTTCGTGGTGTCGAAGCGCAGGTTGATCCCCGGGACCTGTTGCTGCGAATCGGTCCAGGCGCGTCCCAGAAAAGCCCCGCCGCCGAACGTGACGCTGTGCTTGCCCTTCTGCCACGTCAGCGTCTCGTCGAACGAGTACTGATACGCGCTGCGGCCCGACAGGGTGTTCGTCGTGTGCCAGTTCGTCAGCCCGATGTTGGCGTCGAAGTCAATGGCGAACCCCTCCTGATCTTCGAACGTCTGCGGCCCGTTGCTGTGCGGCTGCCCGAAGAAGATCCGCTCACCTCTGGTGATCCCGAAACGCAGCTCGTTGACCATCGCCGAGCTCAACGTAGAGCGCAGCGCCAGCGAGCGACTCGGTCGTCGAGCCACCGTATGGCCGGAATTCGGCGTGCCCGGCCACCGTTGATCGAGCCCGTTCAGCTGATCGGGATTCCGATCCTGCCAGATCTTGTTGAACGTCCCTGTCAGGCGGTGCCTCTCGCCCAGGTTGTAGTCGATCCGGATGGCGGGCTGGTGCTCCGTCTGCTTCGCCGGTGTGAGCCAGGAGAAATTCATCAGCAGCGGATCGCTCGACGCCAGGACCGAGCCGGTCTTCTGCGTGCTGGCGTTGATCGCGGCAAGCAGGCGCATCACGGTCGGATCGGTCGACGCGAGCTGGCCGTTGGCGCGCGCCAGATCCAGGACGTTGACTTCACGAACGACCTGCTGGCCGGCGACCGTCACGTTGTACCGGAACCAGCCATCCAGCGCGCGTGGGTGAAGCAGCGTGCGGGTCCGGGAGAGGTTGTTGGGGAAATACAGCTCCTCGTCATGAACGAAGAAGAACGCCTTGCCTCGGCCGTCGTACAGGCCCGGGATGACGATCGGGCCGCCCTGACGCGCCCCGTACTGATTGAGTCGCACGTCATTCTTCGGGAGACCGTCCCGCTTGTTGAACCAGTAATTCGTATTCAGGTCGGGATGCCGGAAGTACTCGTACGCGCTGCCGCTGAAGCGGTTGGTTCCCTGTCGCGTCGTGAAGTTGATCACGATCGCGCCGTGGCCGCCCACGTCCGCGCCGCCTGCAGCGGAGGTGACGCTGACTGCCTCGATGGCGTCCTGGCGCGGCCGGACGGGCGCGAAGAACCCATCGGTCGATTTATTGAAGTTGTCGTTGTTGCTGACGCCATCGAGCGTGATGTTCAGGAAGGACTCCGGCAGACCGTTGACCGTCGCCGCGCCGCGCGACGCTCCCGTCTGATTTACACCGACGAGGAAGGGCACGGCACTCAGCAGCAGGTCCCGGGTAGGCGTCGGGATCTGCGCGATCTGGTCCACGTTCATCGTCGCCGTCACGGTGGGAGTG
>JACQTH010000184.1 GCA_016210935.1 Acidobacteriota bacterium
CTGTGTGGCCCTTCGGGGGCTGCCAAGCGGCGAGCAGCCGCGGATACCCGCATTCCTGCCGGACGGGCGTCGCATTTTCTTCAAACCTCTGGCCATCACGACCGATGTGTTCGTCGGATCGATCGACGGATCGCCACCCGTCAAACTGGCCGGTGTGATGAGCGACTCGATGGTGACCTTCGGGCAGCCGGGCTATCTGCTTTACGTGCGGGAAAACACCTTGTTGGCGCGACCTTTCGATGGCCGAACGGCGCAGGTCTCGGGCGAGGCCGTGCCGGTGGCCGAGGACGTCGTCACAACCGGCCCCGGCTATGCAAGCTTCGCGGCCTCGACGACCGGAACGCTGACATATCTGACGGGCACGTCGAAGGCCGACCTCGCGTGGTACGACCGATCGGGGAAGCGCCTCGCCTCCCTCCCGACTCCTGCCGGCCATTCAAGCGACGTCGTGCTCTCGCCCGACGGGGCCCACATTGCGTTGAGCGCGCGGGGCCAGGGGTTCGACGTCTGGGTGATTGACGGCGTGCGAAACAGCACGTCACGTTTGACCTTCTCCTCGGCCGATCAGGTCAGTCCGACGTGGTCCCCGGACGGATTGCGGATCGCATTCGCCGAACGGAGCGCGACATCCGTGAGCCTCAAGGTACGCGCCCGTTCGGGAAGCGGCGCCGAAGAGACCCTCGCGGCGAACTTGAAGCCCACGTTCGTCGCACTCTGGGATTGGACCCGAGACGGACGGTTCATGGTGTACGGTGACAACGATCCTCAGACCGGCCTGGATATCTGGGCCCTGCCGCTCACCGGCGATCGAAAGCGGGTGCCCATCGTTCAGGGCGAGAGCATCCAGGTGCAGGCCAGCGTGTCGCCCGATGGGCGGTGGCTCGCCTACACCTCGTTGGAATCAGGGAAAGCCGAGATCTACGTGCAATCATTTCCCTCTGGTGGCGGCCGGTGGCAGGTGTCGACGAACGGCGGCGTCCAGTCGCGGTGGCGGAGCGATGGAAAAGAGATTTTCTTCCTGGGCCTCGACGGCACGCTGATGACCGCACCCATCACGCCCGGCCCGTCGTTCCAGGCGGGACTGCCGGTGCCACTGTTCCGCATGCGGGTGCCCGGGGGCCCGAATGCCCCGGCAATCGGCAACTACGCGCCGTCGGCGGACGGTCAACGCTTTGTCGTGAACATGCTCCGCGACGAGGCAGCCTTCTCGTCGTACGTGGTCGTGCTGAACTGGCTCGCGGCGCTCCGGAAATAACAGCCCTACAGTTCGAACTCCATCCCTTCGCGCACGATGTCCTTCGCGCGGCCGCGCTCCGTATTGCGATGGTTGATGTGGATGAACCAGAGCGCCGCGCGTGCGCCCGTCAGCCGCTCTCGCGTGACCGGCATCATGGGATGCGGGATCTGACTCATATCGCGCGCGCCCGCATCCTGCGCCGATCCGAAGGTCCCGTCCAGCAATGCGATATCCACACGGTCCGCCAGCTCGCGGATGTTGCGATCCCATCGATCCCATTGGTCGATATCGGGAATGAAGAGCGCCTTACGACGCGGTCCTTCGATCAGATAGCCGACCGTGTCGGTGAATTCATCGCGGTGAGGCACGGTGAAGGCCGTGACCCTCAGGCCGTCCGGCAACGAGACCGGTCGATCCGGCTCGACGATGGTCAGCGCGATGTGGCGATCTTTGACGAGCAGACTCCAGGGTCCATTCGCGCTCAAATAGTCCGCCATCCTTCGGGTCGCATAGACCGGAGCATCGCGCGCCCCAATCGTCTCCTTTCCGAGGTACATCAAGCCGGTGTAATGGCCGATGTGCCCGTGCGTCAGAAAAATCCCGTCCGGCACTCGCCCACCGGTCAGCGCATGCACCTGCGCCGGCAGATCCGGTGTGGCGTCGAACAGATAGGCCGCGCCGGTATCGCGATTCACGACGCCAATCGAGGACACTTTCTCGGCGGGGATGCGGCCGGCACGCGCATCCGCGCAGGGCGGCTCCGTGCAGCGCAGATGCGGCATGCCGCCATCCTGCGCGACGCCGAGCACGACGAGCTTCCAGTCCGGGGCCCGCGGCGCCTGATCGAAGGTCCAGACCGTTGCCGTGATCCAGACGACGATCAGCGCCCACTTCCCCGCTCCCCGCGATCGGCTGCGGCCCGGCAACTTCGCGGGCTGGTTGGCGCGCGCTGCCTGCTCCATCTCGCGCGATTGTACATTGCCTATCCCGAGGTTCCGAGCGTGGCTGTATCGAGCACGCGCCGAACGTCATCTATCTTGCGCGCGACTGCGTACTGCCAAGTTCCCAGCTGACGCTTTCAGCACGGTGCGCCCTCCGGCACCGTATCACGCTCGACGTGGCCTCTCCGCCAGCGTTACCGCGGCCGCTCGAGATACTTCAGGAACTCGCTGTCGGTGCCCAGGATGAGCATCGTAGCGGGATCGATCACTTTCTCGTACGTCTCGAGCGACCGCGTGAAGGCATAGAAGTCGGCGTCGCGACCGTAGGCGCCCGCGTAGATGTCGGTGGCCGAGGCGTCCGCCTTTCCCTTGAGTTCTTCGGCCGTCTTGAAGGCTTCGGACTGGATCCGCTGCAGGTCCCGTTCGCGCTCGCCCTGGATGCGCGCCGCCTCGCCC
>JACQTH010000185.1 GCA_016210935.1 Acidobacteriota bacterium
AAGGTATAGTCGAGGTGGAAACCGGCGAGTCCGTCAACAACATGGAAGCGCTCGCCCAGTGGGCGCCGCTGGCGCGCATGCGGGCCCCCTTCTATTTGTACGTGCCGAGCGGATCGGTCGAGGCGGCACGCCGCTTGTGTCAGGATAATCAGATCGAGGTCGCGGAAATCTGGAGCTACCACACGCTTGGTGACCAGACGCGGTTTACGCTCGTCCATCGGGGCGCTCGGCGGATGCCGGCCGCGGGGCCTCGGGAGCGTCGGGCCCAGGCGGCGCGCGCCCCAGCGCGGCGGGCAACCCGGCCCGCGAAGACCGCCTTCGCCAAGACTACGGCGGTCAAGAAGGCCCGCGCGGCTGGCCGGCCGAAGCCCCGCCGCGAGAAGGCGAAGCCGACAAAGAGCGCGAGAAAGCGAAGTCGCGGCAAAATGCGAAAATAAATCGCCAAATCGCCCGATCGCGAAATCCTCCCATGCCCTATCTTCGTTTCACCCGTGATGCTCGCGGGTTCGAGAACACCTATCTGATGCACTCGTTCCGAGTGCGAGGGCGTTCCGAGCCACGAGTGCTCTATTGGTTCCGGACGCCTCCCGGCGTTCGGGTCGGTCGTTCCCCGTTGGATGAGGACGCCATCCGGACGATCGAGGAAAGCAACCCCAACCTCAAATTCGACTGGAAGCGGATCCTGCAGTCACGCCCGGAACCGGCTCCCCTCGAACCGCGCAAACGACCTGAAGCCGGGAGGAGAAAGACGAAGCCGTCGCGTCATCCTCGGCGCGCGGCGGGTTCGGCAGGCTCACCGCAGGCGGGCGGCGCTGTGTCGCGCCCCCAAGGGGCGACGAAGGCGCAACCGGTCGCGCCCGAGCTCGAGGCTCCGCGGCGCGAAGTGGCCGGCGTCATCGAACCGATTGAAGTGTCGCCGGTTGAAGACGTGGTCGAAGAAGAGCTGGTGGAGGGAGCGGAGGAAGGCCAGACGGGGGCCGGTAGGGCGGGCGAGGCTGGTGCGGCAGGTAGAGAAGAGGAAACTCTTGAGCCGGGTGTACCAGACGTACCAGAACCGTGGGCGGACGAGGAAGGACTGCCGGTGCCGGAACTGGAGGAAGAGGTCGCGCCGCGGCAAATCCGGACACTCGATCCGGAGAGCCACGCACGGCTTCGGGCGCGGTACGCGGAAATCCTGGCCAGGATTTCGGAACGGACCGCGGATCCGGCACGCCAGGAGGAGTTGCGCGCAAAGGCGGATCGCCTGGATCCGGATGCATGGGTCACGGCCGAGGAAGTGCGGGAAGGCCTGGAACATTACGAACAGGTGTACTCCGAGCTTCGACGTGCCCTGGGCCGCCGCCGCCGCCGCCGCCGTGGCCGCAGGCGGGCAAAACCGCCGAATAGCGCACCTCCGGCCGCCGGCTAGAGCCGTCCTCACCGGGTGTAGCGCTCAGGCGTGCCAAATCGCCAGATTCTTTCTATACTGTTCCTATGCCGCAGAAACCGACCTCGCTCGGCACGTCCGCTTTTGCGCTGGCCCTTTCCACGGTACTCCTGGCGCAGACGCCCCAGAGTCCTCAGACACCGCCTCAGCCGCCCAAGGAACAGCCGACCTTTCGCATCGCCATCGATCTCATTACGACCGATGTGATCGTGCGCGATCAGCAGGGTCAGTTCGTCGCGGACGTGAAGCCGGAAGAGTTCGAGGTCTTCGAAGACGACGTGAAACAAGAGATTGCGTCGGTCGAGCTGATTCATGGAGGCCGGACCTTCACTCACCTGGCGGCCGCGGCCCCGCCGCCGCAGGAGGGCATCATCCTGCCGCCGGCGCGTCCGACCAACGACGCGGCAGGCCGCATCTTTCTCTTCATTGTCGACGACCTTCATCTCGATTTCAGGAACACCGGACGCATCAAGGACCTGTTCAAGCGGATCTCGAAGACGCTCGTCCACGAAGGCGACATGTTTGGCATCGTCTCGACCGGCCCTTCGTCTTTGGCGATCGATCTTACCTACGATCGCAAGCGGCTGGACGATGCGATCAAGCGGATTTCGGGGAGCGGCCTGAAACCTCAGGAGATTATCGAGGGGCCTGAGAGCGCGGATGGCCCGAGCGAAGTCCGGTATCGCGCGCACGTCGCGTTCTCGACGGCGTGGGACATCATGCAGAATCTCGAGCGCGTCCACAATCGCCGTAAGGCCGTCATCTACGTGAGCAACGGCTACGACTTCAATCCGTTTCCCGAAGGGCGGCTCGGCGAAGACCCGATCTTCGGCGGCCGGTATGGGGAAGACCGGGAGGAAAACCGGCAGCGGCCGGAGCTGCGACAGGGCCAGCAGTTCGCCGATGCGGACCTCGCGCGCGAGCTGGCGGATCTGACGCGCGCGGCAAACCGGGCCAACGCAACTATCTATACGATCGATCCGCGCGGTCTCGTGGCCGGCGCGGATCTCGACGATCCGGTCGACCCCGTCGAATGGGGCAACTACGTGCGGAAGACACAGGACAGCCTGCGGGTCCTGGCGGAACAGACCGGCGGGATTGCCGTCGTGAACCAGAACGATTTCGATCGCGCGTTGAAGCGGATCGACTCGGAGACGAGCGACTACTACGTCCTCGGGTACTACACGAACAACCCCGACCCGTTGCGGCGAACGCGGAAGCTGGAAGTGAAGGTGAAGCGGCCGGGCACGCAGGTCTGGTCCCGGACGTCGTATTCACTGAAGACGCCGCCGAGGGCGGGAGATTAGAGTGCCTGGAGTGCCCGAAGTGCCTGAAG
>JACQTH010000254.1 GCA_016210935.1 Acidobacteriota bacterium
ATTTACGTCCTGCCGGCCGACGGCAACGGAGCGGAAATCGAACTCGTGCGGACGACCGGTCGCAATTCATCGCCAATCTGGACGGCGGACGGGAATCATGTGCTCTTCAAAAGCGACCGCAACGGAAGCTTTGGGGTGTGGGCCGTCCCTGTCAGCGATGGGAAGGCCGCAGGTCCTGCCGCGCGGGTCATAGCTGTTAACCTGGCTCCGATTGCCGCAACTCGCACCGGCGCTTCTTACTACCTCACCGGCTCCAACGACGAAAGCGTCTCGATCGTGGAGTCGACGGGGCAACGTGGCGCCTCGGACAGAATCGCCGGCAGCAATCCCATGTGGTCGCCCGACGGAAAATCCATTGCCTTGCTGCGGCAGAATTCGGCTGTCGTCTTCGCAAACAGGTTCGATCTCATCGTCCATTCGCTCGACACGGGCGAGGAAAAGCGTTTTGCTCGCGAGGGAATCCACGGCGCGGCGGTCTGGTATCGTGACGGACGCAGCCTGCTCATTGCGGCCGGTCCGGCGCTCTATCGCGTTGATGTGACGACCGGGGAGTTCACGGAAGTCCTTCCGGCCGTCGCGGATGAATATCGCGGTGACGCAGTGCTCTCGGCAGACGAGAAGACGTTGTATTTTGTCGCACGGTCCGCAACGAAATGGGCGATTGTCGCCGCTGACTTGACGACCCGACAGGAACGTGACGTGCTCGTGCTCGAGAGACCGGTCGCAAGAGACGGACGGAACGTCCGTAGTCTTTTCCTCAGTCCGAACGGCAAGTCGATCGCGTTTGGCTGGCGGGATTACGACACACAGCTTCAGCACGTTGACTCGGTCGATGTCGATGGCACGCACCACCGTGAGGTGGCGACGATCCCGCAATCGCAGCCGATTGCGTTGTTCGGGTGGTCTCGTGATGGAGGCGCGCTCGAGTTCCTTGATCAGCAAGGCCGCATCATGCGGATGCCCGCGATTGGCGGGACTGCTGACTTCACGGGGGTGAAACTTGCCGTCGAGCGATTCGCCGCTGCGCGTCCGAGTCCCGATGGCACGCGGTTCGCCGTGGTCACCAGTGGCGAGGTCTCTGAGCTCTGGGCCATCGATAACATTCCGGCGTTGCTGAAGGCGCGGCGCTGAGCGCCTTCTCGCACTGCTTGACGGTGATCTTGCCGTGGTGACTGGAGATGATGGTCGTACTCTTGATCGCGGCGCTGGCCATTCCACTGGGACTCGATCTCTATATGCCGGTCTCGGTGGAGAACCCGATCACGCCCGAGAAAATCGAACTGGGGCGGCGGTTGTTCAACGACCGCCGCCTCTCGCGCGATGGATCGATCGCGTGCGCCTCCTGTCACGATCCGGCGCGTGCGTTCTCGGACGGCCGTCACATCGCGTTCATCGAGCCCGGAACCGAGACGTCCACGCTGTACGCCATGCCCGTGGATGGCGGACCGAAACGCGAATTGTTCCGAGCCGCAGCGCCGGCGCCTCTGGGGACCGTCGCAGAATGGACCCGGGACGGGCGCCGTCTGGTCTTCGCCTCCAAGAACACGTACTGGATCATTCCGTCCGGTGGCGGCGCGCCGGTGAGGCTCGAGTTGGAGAAGATTTCTGCCGCCAACTCGCTCCGCATCCACCCGGACGGCCACCACGCCGCCTTCAACGCGGGATCCAGAACGTCGGAAGTCTGGATGCTCGAGAACTTCCTTCCGGCCGCGACGACGAAGAAATAGGCGTGAACGGAGGACGCCCCCCAATGCGCATCGAGGCGGAGCGATGGGTCAACGCGCGCCATGAAATCCTTGAGAAGCTTGGCGAAGGCGGCATGGGTGTCGTCTACAAGGCACGGGACAAACAGCTCGACCGGTTGGTGGCGCTGAAGTTCCTCGCCGCGAACCTGGAGGAGTCGCGGCAGGCCCACGATCGCTCGATCGACGAAGCGCGCGCGATCGCCGCGCTCAACCATCCGAATGTCGCGACCATCTACGAAATCAGTGAGAGCGCGGGCGCTCCGGTCCTGATTCTGGAGTACCTGCCCGGTGGGACGCTGCGCTCGCGCATCGCACCGGGCCGCCTTTCCGTGGAGGAGATTGTCGAATACGGGCTCCAGATCGCCGAAGGATTGGCGCACGCTCACGCACATGGAATCATCCATGGGGACGTGAAACCGGAAAACGTGCTCTTCACCGCAGACGGAACGCTCAAGATCACCGACTTCGGCCTGGCCCGGTTCGAGGACGCACGCACGGTGGCCGTGGATCGGACGATCGCAGGCACCCTGAAATACATGGCGCCTGAGTGTCTGGATGAGTGGCCAGCCGACTGCGAGACCGACGTCTTCTCCGCGGGGGTCGTGCTGGAGGAGATGGCTGCCGCCGCGGCTGTCCCGGAAACGTTCCGGGAGCTCGTCGCCCGCGCGACAGCCAGGAACCGCGCGCAACGCTTTCAGTCGATGGAAGAACTGGCAGCCGCGCTGCGGCGGCTCGAACCCACCAAGAATCGCGGGTGCGAAACGCCGACGATCCTCGTCGTCGAAGACGACGACATCCTGCGTGGTGTGCTGGAAACGGGGCTCGCGGACGAGGGCTACCGTGTGCTGATCGCCGGCAACGGTCGTGACGCGATACGCCTGGCAGCGGAGGAAGCCCCGCACCTCGTGCTGCTCGACGTGACGTTGCCAGGCCTCAACGGATTCGATGTGTGCCGCGAGCTGCGGCATCAGGGATTCAACGCACCGATCATGATGGTGACCGGCAAGACCCAGGAGGTCGACCGCGTGGTCGGCCTCGAGATCGGCGCCGACGACTATCTGACCAAGCCGTTCGGTCAACGAGAACTGGTGGCCCGGGTCCGGGTGCATCTGCGACGCGCATACGACATGGATGCGTCCCGGCGTTTCTTTCACGCGGCCCAGCGATAGCAGGCCTTCCGGTAGATCTTGGTCATCGGAAAGTCATTGACGAGGAAGATTGCGAAGCGCACGTGTCGCGTCTGGGGTAACCGAGCGAAAGTGGACGTGGTCGGGGCAAGCTCAAGCTAGAAAAGCCATAACGAGCTTCAGACCGCGCGGCTGCGCAGTCGGTCAATCTGCCTCAGCCACGTCACGATCTGGTTCCAACCGGGCTTCGTCTGGTCCACCAACCTCCGCTCTGGAATGCACGCGGAGGTTGCCCTCCGTAGCGTTGCGCTGAAATGTACCGCAACGCGAAGGTGGACCCTCACAACCTCTCCAGAGCTACGGTAGGCAAGCTATTCCTAGCCACTGCGATGGGCGCTCGCGTTGCACATACTGCGCGACATGTCCAAGTCCAAATGCACCGTGTACGTGCGTCGGAGCGTGCGATCGGCTTCGAACGCTACTTGAAATCCGGATCGGGTTGCGCATTCGCGCACGTCACCTGCAACGAACGTTCGGTCATTGGGACACCTCGTACGGCGTCACGACGACCAGCAGCTTGGCATCGACATCAGGCTCCACGATCACGATCCACGGGCGCTACCGGTGCACGGCGTGAATTATGAACCGACCCTCGAGTCACAGAAGGAGAGGTTGCATTCCTGGCACAAGCGTCATCGAAAGACGAAGTGTCACGCTAACCAATTCGCTCGCAGCGGCACCCGGCAACAGGCAGCGTAGCTCAAACCCACGCTGTCGAGTCACGGCTCGCCGGGGGCTCAGTCCCGCCCTCGTCCCGGGGGCAAGACCGGGCATGGGGCGTTCACCGCGGTCAGGCAGACATTGCGCTCGAAGGTCGTTTGTCCCTGCGGTGCCAGGTTGAGGATGTCGACCGCGGGTACGCCGGGATGACTGATGCTCACCTGGATGGCCGGGTTGCCGATGACGGTGTTTCCCCTGACTAATGTCTCGCGCGACCCTGCTCCCAAGATGATTCCGTACGTGTTGCCAGTCACAACGTTCTCGTCGACTACATTCCCTGTCCCCGCGCCCAGTACGCCGATGCCGAAGTCACTGTCGGCTTCGTTGGCGAGCTCGGTATAGCCATTGGCGTGTGTTTCATTTAGCCGGACCCGGCTATAGTGTCCGGTGATTCATATGCCGCCACAAAAGAACCCCGCGGCCGCCGAGCCATTCCGTACTGACACGTTGCCCTCCACGAGGGTCCCGAACGATGTAGAACCGACAAAGATGCCGGAGGCGCAATTGGTCGACGCGGTGATGTCTTGAATCCTCGCGTCCGTGGAGCCGCTGACGGTGACGCCAAAGCTCCGGAACCGCTGCACGAGACCCGGTCCCCGGACCCCGACATTGCTGCGGCCGCTGGTGTTGATACCGGCCTCAGGTGCGAACACGGCGCCGCCGCACGCCGTGACGGCATCGGCTTTCCCGGTGATCGTGAAGCCGTTCAGCCGCAGCTCCACGCCGGACGCGCCGAAGGAAAAACACGGGCTGTTGGTCACGTCGCATGTCACGTCTCCGACCAGGTCGGTATCTTCGACGATGACGTAGGTCCGCGTGAGGACGCCGCTGACGCGATCCTGCGGCCATGCCGGCGACTCGAAGGCGACGATGGCTGTCAGCGTCAGAACGCCCAGCATCCACTCATTCCGCAGATTCTTCATAGCGTCCTCCCGATTCAGATTCACCTGACTTCAATGCGCGGCGGCTGCTGTCGCTGAACCTCTGATCGAAATGAGAAATGTTGTAACACCCGTCAGCGAACTCGTTGCATCTGCCGTTCGCATCGTCCGCGATGCCGGCATGACATGGGGAGGATAGGGCCTGTGACCTGCAAGGTCAATTCGCGAAAGGTTAGTTTTTGGTTAGCGCGGAACCCGCTAAAAACAAGAGAGTTAACAGCAAAGCTCCGACGAGTCTTCAACTATAATCTGCCGATTCGGCTTGGTGCCGCTAGGAGCATGAGGACTGAGTCATCTGCCCTCTCTGTAATTCGTTTCGACGGGTTCGAACTGAATACCACCAACGGTGAGCTGCGCAAGGCGGGCCGAACGATCCCGCTGCGTCCGCAAGCCTGTCGCGCGCTGACTGTTTTGGCCGGTCGTGCGGGCGAGCTGGTCACCCGTGACGACCTGCGCGGCGTGATCTGGGGCTCGGACAAGTTCGTCGATTTCGAGCACGGCCTGAACCTGTGCATCCGGCAGATTCGGGAAGCGCTGGGCGATGACGCTCACGCACAGCGCTACATCCAGACGCTGGCGCGCCGCGGTTATCGCTTCGTCGCCGCCGTCCACAGCCTCGGGACGGCTCGGCGCGCGATGATCGCCGTGCTCCCATTCGAGAACCTCAGCGGCGACCCTGGACAAGAGTATCTGAGTGATGCGGTGACCGAAGAAATGATCAACGAGCTCGGACGACTCGACCCAGAGCGTTTGGGAGTGATCGCGCGCACGTCGGTTATGAAATACAAGAATGCGCGCCGAGGGCTCCGAGGGATCGCTCGCGACATGGGCGTGGATTACGTGCTGGAGGGTAGCGTCCGAAGTCACGAGAGCCGGATTCGCGTTGCCGTGCAGCTTGTCCGCGTCGCTGACCAGACCCATCTATGGGCCGAAAATTATGACCGAAGCATGACCGACCTTTTGGATCTACAGGCCGACGTCGCACGCATCGTGGCGGCCCAGATCGACCTCAAATTGTCTGTCACCCAGCAGGAGCGACTCGGACGTGGCCGCAGTCTGAATCTGGAGGCGCACGAAGCCTACATGCGGGGACGTCTGCACCTGCGCAAAATGACGCACGAGGGGACGGAGACGGCGATCAAATACTTCCAGCAGGCGCTGGCGATCGAGCCACAGTATACGATGGCCTACGCTGCCATTGCCGATGCCCGTATCGGCATCACGAGTTGGTACAGTGCCCCACTTGACACGATGCCGAAAGCGAGGGAGGCGGCACGCAAAGCGTTGGCTCTGGAGCCTGACCTCGCATTGGCGCATGCGTTGCTGGGAACTGTCCATCTGCTTTTTGATTGGGACTGGAAAGCTGCTGGGCACGAATTCAACAGGGCAATCGAGCTCGATCCGAACCTGGCCGACGGACACGTAGGTTATGCTGCCCTCCTGACGGCGCTTGGGCGATTCGAGACGGCACTCAGGGAGCTCAAGATCGCCCAGTCGCTCGATCCAATGTCGCCGTCCGTTCATGGTGACGAGCTGTGGATGTGGTTTGGTGCGCGTCGGTATGACGAGGCCATCGCCGAGAGCCGCCGCTGGTTGGAGGTGGATGCGAATTTCGGCCGAGCATACTGGACGATGGCCCTTGCGTTCTCGTACGCCGGAAAACACAACGCGGCCATTGACGCAGCCCGCAAAGGTGTGCGGGTATCGGATTCTCCCTTTGCCGCCGTCTGCCTGGCGGAGGTGTACGCACGCGCAGGCAACACGCGGCAGGCACGAACAATGCTGAACACCTTGGAATCGGAGCTGCACGACAAATACATCTGCGGCTATAACATGGCCGCGGTTTACGCCGCTCTGGGTGAAACGGAAAGGGCATTTGAATCTCTGGAGCGGGGCTTTCTCCAGCGTTCCGATTGAATGCGCTGGCTCGGGGTGGATCCCCGAATGGACCTGCTGCGGGACGATCCTCGCTTTGACCAGCTTCTGGAACGGATGAACCTTCCGTCGAGGCGGCCGGTTGCTGAATCGAGCAAGCCATCGGCTCGAAGGACGAATGAACCTGCTTGAGATCTTTCAGGAAACTGCACGAACAGGAGGCTGGCGGTTCCAGAGGCGGACTGGCTCAATAGACGTGCCGATCCCGAATGCCGAAAGGCGATTCACCGCCGGTCGAGAAGTTGACGGAGTATCTGTTGAATCCAACGCACAGGCGTGGCAGTACGAAAGCCCGACTTCTTCTCAGCATTGGCTACCGGACCGATACCCCTCACATCCTGGAATCGGATCTTCGGACACAGCACGTGTCCTTGGACGCTACGCGGTGGAACGCCACGTGGTGCCGGGCAAGCAGGAACGAAGGCTATTCAGTCGAGTTCTTCGACGTGACCGGCAACACTGTGGCGGTGGCTACGCTGCCGGCGGGCGCCTTGCGTCTCCCGACACCTGCGGAC
>JACQTH010000192.1 GCA_016210935.1 Acidobacteriota bacterium
CGCGCCCTTCCTCGCCGCAGACCATTTCGGCGAGCTCCTCGGCGCCAAACTCGCCGTGCTCAATCTCCGCAATCCACTCGGGAACGCGAGGCGAATCGAGGCCTTCCGGATGCGGGGCCCCCACCGCCAATTCGAGGCCTTCCACTACGTCGCCACACATGGCGATCGCCGCCTGCGCGGCAAACAAGGAACAGCGCGATGTGTACGCGCACCGCTCGCACCAGCGGTCGCAGTACGCCGAGATGAAGTCAATCCGGTCCATGTTCATGGGGCGTTCCCATCGTGCATCTTGTGTGCCGTCCGAAACACGGCCTCTTCACGTGGTCGTCGGGCATGAGAGGGCAGAAACTGCGTACTCTAGCCGATCCGCGGTACGCAGCTTTTGCCACACACGCAATATCGCCGTTTTTGGTGCGGACCGATCCCGCAACAACGCTTCGGGGAACGAACTAAGCCCCGCCGTTAACCTTATTCCCCAGGATTCGTATATCAGAATGCGGTGACGTCGGCGCTGGTCGGTCGGCGTTTGTACGAGTCATTGGCTGCGTCGTGGGTTCCGGTGCGGCGCGCGACAGACATCCAGCTTGCGGCGGTATTCCGTAACGAGTAACTGCGCGAGGAAACGCGGCGCCGAGCCGCGCCAAATCTCCAATTGAGACGATGAGACGGCTATGATACAATCGACCCGCGTCATGGCCGTCGAGATGTTGACCATCGAGGATGCGGGCCGCGCGCTGGGCGTATCGCGGGCCACGGTGTGGCGCCTCATCCAGCGCAGAGAGCTGCCGAGCGTTCGTCGGGGCGGGAGGCGGCTCATCCCTGCCACGGCGCTTCGGACCCGCGCCCGCCGCCGCCCCACGCGAATTCCTCCGCTGTCCCACGACCATCCCATCTTCCGTCTCGTGGGCGCCGGCCATGGTGGGGGGCAGCCTCCGAGCGCCCGCGACAAACACGCCCTCCTCGACCGGTGACCCGCGCCGTCCTCTGGGATTCCAGCGCCATCCTCGCCCTCCTCGACGCCGACGACACGGACCACACGCGAGCAGTCGCCGTGGCGCGCCAGATCGCGTTCGAGGGCCGACCAAGCTTCATGACCAACTACATCGAAGTCGAGACGCATGCCCTGCTGGTCCGGAAGCTCGGACGCACGCTCGCGCGCGAGTGGCTGCTGACAGGCCGGCTGCCGATCGTCCCCGCGCTTCCGGCCGAAGAGGAACGGGCCCGCGAAATCGTGATGCGACACACCGACAAGGACTGGACTCTGTGCGACGCGATCTCATTCGCCGTCCTCGAGGCGCGCCACATTGCCAGGGTCTTCACCTTCGATCATCATTTCCGACAGTACGGCCGGTTTCACGTGGTCGGCTTGAGGGCGTGACTCAAGCGGAACCGATAGCGGCAGCCCCAACCACTGATACGATTTGCGCGTCTATTTGGAGACAAGCCGCGCGTAATAAACCCGAGGGTGTTCTGATCCGGCCACTTTGCCGGGAGCCGCCCCCGGCGAGGCCGTCAGGACCTGTCCGGATTGGTGGGGTAGACGACCAGCTCGAACAGGCTGCCGTCGCGCAGCCGGACAGTCGAAAAGTCGCGAACGTCTCGTGTCGCGAGACGACGGATGCCGAGATCCTCGGCCAGCACCACAATCGACGCGTCCACCAGGCCGAGCCCGAGATCGGCAAAACGCTCGTCGATCGTCATCGCCCGTGCAAGCCGATCCAGCGATGGCGGCGCGTACGTGAATGCCCCGCGTCCCAGATCCTTCATGAAGATCCTCATCGCCGGCCGCTCGTCGCGAAGGAAGTCATCGAGCTCCGCCAGTACGAGCGCTGGAACGTACCGCGTCCGCGCCCGATGGATGGCATCCCGGAAGCGTTGATGGTCGGGTGCGCTCTCGACGAGGTATTCCACGAGCGCGCCGGTGTCGCAGATCAACGCTGCCGTGCTACCGTCGGCCACGGAACAGCTCGCGCTCGTCTCCACGCTCCGACAGCGCGCGAATGACTCCCGCACTTGCCGGCCGGGGATGCCGGCGGTACTGCTCGAGCACCAGCGACAGCTGCTGGCGGATGAATTCGGAGCGGGAGACGCCGCGGTCGCGAGCGGCGCGAGTGAGCAGTCGATCGTCCTCCGGGTCGAGCGCGATGGTCGTGGCCTTCTTCCTGGAAAGTGCCATAGAAGTAATATGACCTATCAGAGCCCTGACGGTCAACGGCCGACCGGCCGTCCGGCAACCGTTTCCAGCCCCGTTGACCTTTGCTGGCCGGCCGGGTTGAATCGATTGTGAGCGCACGGTTGGCTGTCGTCGGCGCCATCGAGACAATTGAGACGCGGCAGCCTCCAACCACTGATACGATTTGCGCGTCTATTTGGGAGAGAAGCCGCGCGTCACGTGCCGGAGGGATGCCGTGTCTGGTCTTCTCAGCGATTTTCGCAGCTCCTGGCGCCTGCTGAACCGCTATCGCCGTACTTCCCTGCTCATCATCCTGACGCTGTCGCTCGGACTCGGCGCGAATGTCGCGATCTTTACGATTGCAAGGGCCGTCGTCCTGCGACCGCTCCCCTACCACGAACCTGAGCGGCTGGTGTTGTTGTGGGGGCGGCGGGAGCCGGCGGAACCCGGCAGCACCGGTCGTGGACTGGCCACCCCGCGCTGGTTCCGCGAGATCGCCGCGCGCCAGCGATCCTTTTCGTCTATCGCCGCCATCGAGTTGTGGAACGGGAACCCATCGGCGACGTTCGATCTCGCAGCGTCCGCTGGCGCCGAACGGCTGCGCGGCGCCTTCGCGACACCAAACTTCTTCAAAACGGTCGGTGTCGGGGCCGCGCTCGGCCGGACCTTCGCCGAGGACGACGCAGCCGAGGCCGCGGTCATCAGCCACGACCTCTGGCAACGTCTATTTGCCGGTTCGCGTGGCGCGATTGGCCAGCGACTCGACTTGGCGACCGGCCGCGGCAAGCAGCGCGCCATCCGATCCGTCACCGTCATCGGCGTGCTTCCGCCGCGCGTTCAATTCAGCTACCCGGAAAGTACGGATGTCTGGCTTCCGCTGACCCGTCTGCAGCTCGAGGAGCCGCGCCTGCAGGACGCCATCATGTATCGGATCGTGGCGCGCCTGCGGGCCGAAACGACGTTGCGGCAGGCGCACGAGGACATGGCCGCGATCAAGAGCGCAATGGCCGTCGATCTCAAGCGGAACCTGGATCGCGTGACGTTCTGGCTCGAGCCGGTTCACGAGAACGCCGTCGGCTCCGTACGACCGGCGCTCCGGCTGCTCGGCACCGTCGCGGCGCTGGTGTTGCTGGTCGCATGTCTGAATGTCGCGGCCCTGCTGCTGGCACAGACCGTCGACCGGCGCCGCGACAACGCGGTGCAGATGGCGCTGGGCGCATCGAGATGGCGAATCGGCCGGCAGCTTCTGACCGAAAGCACGCTGACGGCTGCGGTCGCGGCGGCGGCCAGCGTCACGATGGTCGCAGCGCTGCAGCCGGTCCTGCGCGCGGCGATGCCGCCCGGCATCCCGCGCGTCGAACAGATTGGGGTCGATTTCCTGACGCTGGCGGCGGCCACAGCGGTCGCGATGCTCGGCATCGCGCTGTCGACCGTTGTGCCCGCCTGGCGAAGCTCCGCGATCGATCCGGGAGTGGAGCTGGCCCGGAGCGTCAGAACCGCCACGCAGTCGCGCGGCGCCATCGTGTGGCGTCACGGACTCGTGGCCGCTCCAGTCGCCACGTCCGCAGTCTTGCTCGTCGCCGGCGGGCTGCTGCTTCACAGTTTCTGGAAACTGCAGCGCGTCGATCTGGGATTCGATGGAGAGCGGGTCTTTACAGCGGAGATGCGTCTGCTGGATCCGCGATATTTCGATGACGCGAGGCTGAAAGCGTTTCAGGCGGAGCTGTTGTCACGCGTGCGCGCCCTGCCGGGCGTCGAGCGGGCGAGCATCACGTCATCCGTGCCGCTGCGCGGCGTCGATTGGTCCCGCTTCGTCACGCTCCGCGGTGAACGCACCATCGTGAAG
>JACQTH010000174.1 GCA_016210935.1 Acidobacteriota bacterium
CACCCGAACGTTGTACTCGTCCGACGCAGCCGGCATTCTGCGGCTCAGCGACACGCTTCGGCAGCAGGTCCAGGCTGGTGGGACTCTCGCCAGCTTCACCAGCCAGGCGCGGCTCTTCGACCTGAAATCGCGGCGCGACACCGCCATGTTCGACGTCGTGCTCAGCCCGCGGCGCGACCTCGACGTGAAGTTCAACCTTAAGACCGCGAAACGCGAGGGAACCCAACCGTGGGCCGTGACGCTCGGGGGACACAGCAACGTCACCGAAGTTGCGGCGCCGATCGACACGCGCACGATCGACGCGACGACCGACCTCGAGTGGTCGAACGCGCGCGCCACGCTGCGGGCCGGCTATGCCGGCTCGTGGTTCGACAACCCCGTCGAATCGCTCATCCTGGACAACCCGCTTCGTTTCACGGACTCGGCGACCGCGCCGGCCCAGGGGCGCCTGGCGCTCTGGCCGTCGAGCACGCTCCACAGCGTCACCGGCGCCGGATCGCTGAAGCTCGCGGCGAACACGCGGGCGACCGGCAACATCACGATCGGGACCTGGCTCCAGAACCAGCCGTTGCTCCCCTTCACGACGAACACCGCGCTGCGGGTCCTGCCCCTCGAACGCGCCACGACGGACGGCGAGATCCGGACTGTCGCGATGAACTACGTCGTGACGTCGCGTCCCGCTCCGACCCTCTGGTTCAATGCCCGCTTCCGCTATTACGACCTGAACAATCGGACTCCGGAGCTGCACATCGATGAGCGCGTGCGGTACGACTCGGGAATCGTCTTGTCTCCGGGTCTCGCCACCGAGGCGTTCAATCAGACCCGCCACACGCTCGATCTCGACACGTCGTTCACGCCGCTCACCTTCACGGCATTCCGCGTCGGCTACGGCCGCGAGTGGGTCGACCGTACGCACCGGATTTTCGAGCAGACGATCGAGGACGTGCTGCGGGCCTCGGCCGACTTCAGTTGGTCGCTGGGCATGGCCCGAGCGATCGTCGAGCGGTCGGTTCGCCGAGGCACGGGAGACCCTGAGGCCGAGCTCGCCGCCATTGGGGAACAGCCGGCGATGCGGCACTTCGACATCGCCGATCGAGACCGCAACCGCGTGACCGGCCTCCTGCAGTTCACGCCGCTCTCGGTTCTGGCGTTCTCTGCGTCCGCCGCTTACGGGCACGACGACTACCGCAACAGCGGCTTCGGCCTGCGGGACAACAAGAACCGGATCGTGACCGTGGGCGCCGACCTGACGCCCGGTGAGATCGTCGGCTTCGGCCTCACGTATGCCTGGGAGAAATACTCGGCGCTGCAGAACTCACGCCAGGCGACCCGCGCGCAGTTCAACGATGCGACCCGCAATTGGTCGATCGATTCGGCCGATCGAAACAACACGCTGACGGCGACGCTCGACCTGCTGAAAGTCATTCCGCGGATCGAGTCGCGGCTGTCGTACTCGTTCACCCGCTCCAACTACGCGTACGTGTATCGCGTGCCGGCCGGCAGCACGCTCGCGGCGCCCGTTCAACTTCCCCCGGTCAGGAACGAGCTCAACACCGGCATGGTTGATCTGCGCTACCTGCTGACGAGCAAGATTCGACTCGGCGTGACGTATCAGTACGACGGCTACCGCGTCGACGATTTCGCGCTGAATCCCGGCACCATCAACCGGATCGATCTGCCCGGCATGTTGGCGCTCGGCTACGTGTATCGCCCGTACACGGCCAACACCGTGTGGACGCGGCTCATCTACCTGTTCTGAACGCTGACGCGACAAGGAGAAGCCCATGAGGAAACCGATCCTGATACTCGCCGCGGCGATCGCGGCCTTCGCCACCACGGCGATCGTCGTCGCGCAGGACGAGCCGATCGATCCGCGCATCGCGGCGTACGACAAGGGACCGTCCAAGATCGACGTCTCGAAATACACGCCGGAGATGCAGAAGGCGTACAAGCAGTTCTCCGCGAAGTGCGGCGTGAAGTGCCACAACCTCGCCCGCGCCATCAATTGTGATTTCGCCCTCGACGACGAGTGGGAACGCTACGTCAAGCGCATGATGCGCAAGGCGGGGTCCTTCATCAGTCCGGATGAAGGCAAACAGATCTACGAGTTCGTCGTCTATGACTCGAAGATCCGCAAGAAGGCGCTGTACGACCAGAAGCTGAAAGAGGCGCAGGTAGCCGGTAAGTAGTGCCAGGCTTTAGCCGGGCGGACGATACGGGTTGAACTCGCATCGGCTGCGCGGATGAACGCCGGGCCCGACTGCCCGCCTGAAGGCGGGCACTACGAGACACATGACCCGTGTCCTTCTCTTGACGGCGACCGCCGCGATCTCGGCGGCGATCTGGGTGGTCCTGCTGCCACCGGCCACCTCAATCGATCACGCGATCCCCTTCGACCACTCGCGGCACACCGAGGTCACCTGCGCGGCGTGTCATCGCGGCGCCGAGCGGTCAGCCCGCGCGGGGATCCCCGAAATGACCACGTGTCTCAAGTGTCATGCGACGGCACCACAACCTGACGTCGTGACTTCCCGCTTCAACCCCTTCGCCGTGGAAGCGAAGTCCACTGCGGCCGCGAAGGCAGAAGCCCCCGGTCCGTCCAGCTCCGCGAAGTCGACGTGGGACGAGCTGGCTCGGGGGACGCAATCTCCCTGGGCGCAAGTGACGCGCGTCCCCGACCACGTCATGTTCTCGCACCGCCGTCACGTCACCTTCGCGAGGCTCGACTGCGCATCGTGCCACGGCGACATGCGCGCGCAGCGCGTGGCGCTCGGAGCCGCGCCGATGCGCCTCGACATGAGCGCGTGCATCTCGTGCCACAAGACCGAGGGCGCCACGGAAGACTGCCTGGCGTGTCACCGCTGATGCCGAACCCCGTCACCAGACGTGAGTTTTTGTCGTACGGCGGCGCCGCGCTGACCGGCATCACGCTGGGAGAGCTGGGCCGGCAGTTTCTGGCGTCCCCGCAGGCGGCCGCCGCAGGCGCCCCCGTCGCCGAGGCCTGGATGACGAGCGTCTGCCGCGAGTGTCCGGCCTCCTGCGGGCTGCGCGCCCGTGTCATCGGCGGCGTGCCGGTCAAACTCGAAGGCAATCCCCTGTGCCCCGTCGGACGCGGCCGACTCTGTTCGAGAGGTCAGGCGTCGATCGAGTCGTACTTCGATCCCGATCGGCTGACCGGTCCCGCACGACGGGTCGGCGAGCGGGGCGCGGGACGCTGGGAATCACTTTCGTGGGACACAGCGATCGACCTGATCGCGACCCAGGTGCGCGACGCGTCATCCGCCGATCGCGCCGGCGTCGTTGCGCTCGCGGTCGACGAAGCTGGCCCCATGGCGGACGCCTGGTCCGGCCTCTGGCGCGCGATGGGCGCTCGTCCCTTGCGCACACCCACGGAGACCGTCACGCGCCTGCGGCCGCGGTTTCAGGCTCTCACCGGCGTGAACGGGAATCCCATCTTCGATCTCGAACGCGCGAGCCACGTCCTGTCGTTCGGCGCGCCGATTGTCGAAACCTGGCTCTCGCCCGTGTGGGCCCAGCGGGCGTACG
>JACQTH010000172.1 GCA_016210935.1 Acidobacteriota bacterium
CAGACGGAGACGTTCCAGACGTGGGTGATCCCGTCGGGCGGGGGCGTCGTCCGGAACATGATGGCGACGGCGGACGGGGACCTCGTGCTGGCGTGCAGCGGCGTGAATCGGATCGCGCTGGTCGACGTCGGCGGCAACTGAAGCCCTCCCCCGAACTGAAGGTTGTGCCGGGGCGTCGAGCATTGACGCCCCGGAGCGGCTCACATCTCACTCCCTCTACGTCTTCCCGATACGCTGAAGCGCCACGATGGGCGTGTTGGGCCGCCAGGAACCCCAGGCCCGCTGCGGAGCCGTGGCAACTGCAGCGAGAAGGGACTGCGCTGTCGATCTGCTTGAACAGGAGCTGCATGCCCGCGCTCTGGCCGACCAGACCATGGAACTGCGCCTTGTCGTCGAGCAGCCGGCGGAGGTCGTAGATTTCCGACACGTCGTACAGGAAGAAGATGCGCTCGTGCGGCTGGCGGGGATCGTCCTTGATCTCAATCTCCATCCAGTACTGGCGCCCGTCCGCCGTACGCAGCCGCACGGGCAGCTTCTGCCGTCGCGGCGGCGCCAGCAAGGCCAGCTCCTGCAGCCGGGCGCGGTCGGCCGGCTCGAGCGCGAGCAGCTCCTGCCACGGCCGGCCCAGCGCTTCGTCTGGACCGACGCCCAGCAGGCGCTGCGCGGCGGCGCTGACGAAACTGACGACGCCCGCCGCGCCGACACCGAGGGCGCCCACCCGCAGCTCGTTCAGCACCCCGCGCATGTGCTGGTTGGCGCGCTCGAGGTCGCGATTGACGTCCGCGAGCCGCGCGTTGGCGTCCGCCAGTTGGGTCTTCTGGTCGACGACCTCCGCCGTTCGCTCGGTTACATGTCGTTCGAGTTCGCGCGTGCGGCGCAGCAGGCGCGCGACGCGAAGGCGATTGACGCCGATTCCCGACAGCAGGAGCGCGAGCGCGCCCACCCCGTAGAACCACGTCGTCTGGTAGAAGCGCGGCGCCAGCGAGAGCGCCAGCGACGCGCCCTGCTCGTTCCAGATCCCTTCCTCGTTGGCGGCGGCGACCTGAAAACGGTAGCGACCGGGCGGGAGGCCCGAGTAATACGCGACGCGGCGCGTGCCCGCCTCGACCCACTCGCTGCTGTGGCCGTCGAGCCGATAGCGGAAGCGCGCCTTCTCGGGCGCGCTGAACGTCAGCGCCGTGTAGTGAATCTCGAGATCGTTCTGCCCAGGGGGCAAATCGATGGCGGAGCGCGGGCTCATCGCCCGCCCGTTCGCGACGATCTGTTCGATGACGACGGGGGGGCCACTGGATTCGTGGCCGCGGGATCGACGCTGACGAGCCCCTTGATCGTCGGAAACCAGAGCCGGCCGTCCGGCGTCCGCCATCCAGCCGGCTGGCCGCCGCCGTTGGTCTCGCTCGTGACCATGCCGTCCTCGGCGCCATAGCCGATGCTGGTGATACGGCGGATCTTGCCGTCGGCGAAGTCATTCAGCTCCCGGCGCGTGGCGCGAAAGATGCCGCGATTGCCTGTCATCCAGAGCTTCCCGCGATCGTCCTCGAGGATTCGCGACACCACGTTGTCGAACAGGCCATCAGCGGTCGTGATTCGCGCGATGCGCCCGTCGCGCAGGCGGTTCAGGCCGCCGCCGTACGTGCCGATCCACAGCGTGCCCTCGGCATCCTCATGAAGCGCCCGCACGAAGGCGTGCGACAGGCCGTCGGCGGTCGTGTATCTCGTGAAGGCGCGTCCGTCGAATCGGCTGACGCCGCCGTACGTGGCGAACCACAGCGCCCCGCCGCGGTCCTGCATGATGAACGTGACACGGCCCGGCGTGAGCCCGTCCTGGCTGCGATAGATGGTGATCCGGCCCTCGTGCCACCGGGTCACCCCTTCCAGTGTGCCGATCCAGAGGGCACCTTCGCGATCGCGAAAGAGCGAGAGGACGACGCTGTTCGACAGGCCATCGTCGACCGTGATGGTCGAGAACCGGCCGTCCTTGAAGCGGACGAGTCCGGCGCCTGAGGTGCCAATCCATAGCGTGCCGTCGGGATCGCGATGGAGCGCAAGGATGCAGCCGTGCGGCAACCCATCCGTCTCCGTGTGCGAGCGGAAGGTCCCGGCCTGCAGGTGGAACAGACCGGCGCAGGGCGCGCCAATCCAGAGTCCTTGATTCCCGTCGCCGACGATAGGCACGACCGCCTGTGCTGGCAGAACGGGCGTGTACGCCTGGAAGCGGGGCGCCCTCAAACGATTCAGGCCGCCGATGTCCGTCCCCACCCACGCGTTGCCCTCACGATCGAAGGACAGCGAGCGAATCGCCTTGTCCGACAGCCCGTCGGCGCTGCTCAGCACGGCCAACTCGCGGCCATCCCACCGGCCCAGGCCATCCCGCATCGTGCCGATCCACACCTGCCCCCGCCGATCCTCGGCCAGCGCCCAGATATGGCTCTGCGAAAACCGATTGAGCGTGGGGACGGCCCCGAGCGCGCCGTCCTGCCACCACGCGAGGCCGCGTTCTGTGCCTATCCAGATCTTGCCGTCGCGATCCTGAAGCAACCGCGTCACGACGTTGCTGGGGAGGCCGTCGGCGACGGTCAGGACCGCGTCGCCGCCCTGCTGGCGCCGCACGAGCCCCGAGCGCGTCCCGACCCACAGCGTGTCGTCGCGATCAACCAGCAGCGTCATGATCTCCCGGTTTTGCGCGTCGGTTGGCAACGGCTCCGGAACGAGACGCGATCCCTCGACGCGCGCCAGACCGCCCGATCCGATCCAGAGAGTACCCGCCCGATCCTGCGCGATGGCCGATGCTGTGTCAGTTGGCAGCCCCTCCGCGCGGCCGAAGGTCCGGAACTCGCCACGGTCGAATCGTGTGAGGCCGCCCGATTCGGTGCCGATCCACAGCACGCCATCGCGGGATTCGTAGAGCGCCCTGATGCGCCCGCTGACGAGGGCCGGCGTGTTCGCCGGGTCGAAGATGGTGAACCGCACGCCGTCGAAGCGCACGAGCCCTCCCCACGTGCCCAGCCACAAATAGCCGTCTCGCGTCTGGAGGAGCGTGGTGACGGTGTTCTGCGGAAGGCCCTGCTCGGAGGTCCAGGCGGCGATGAGATAGGGAAACAGGGGCGCAACCTGGCGGCCGGCACGAGACTGCCCCATGCTCACGGCCGCCGCGAGAAGCATCGGCAGAACTCGCCAGGACATGTGCGGGCAGGGGCATTCTACCTCCGGCCGTCCGGCTGCATTCCCGGCAATCGCCCTCGCGCCGCAGCTTGCATTTACGCACGGAAACTCGCGGGCAACCCTTGCGACTCCGTGTGAACGTCGATTTCTCCAGGCTGGCGAGACTCGGTCTGTGAGAAACTGGCGCTCGCGTGAACCCCTCAACGGCAGACCCCTGACCTCACGAACCCTCTCGTGTTCACCGCACGGAAGGAAAGGCGAACAGATGCTGCACGTCATCACACCCATACTCGTCGCGCTTGTCTCTGCTGCGCTCGCCGCCGCGCCGCAGCAGGCATCGCAACGCCGTCCATCGGAAACGGCGCTCGACCGCTACGTGGCGGCGCCCGATTCCAGCTTCGCCTGGAAGGTCGTGCGCGAGCTGCCGGCGGAGGGGGTCACCACCACGCTCATCGAAATGACCTCGCAGAAGTGGCTGACGGAAAAGGAAGTGGAGCGGCCGCTCTGGACGCACTGGCTCACGGTCCTGCGACCGGGTCAGATCGCGAGCGACATCGGCTTCCTCTACATCACCGGCGGCAGCCTCGAGCGCCAGCCGCCGGCGCGGCCGCCGGCCTGGATGGTCGATCTCGCGCGCGACACCGGCACCGTCGTCGCCGAGCTGCGCCTGGTGCCGAACCAGCCGGTCGTCTTCGTCGACGATCCGCAGCGCAAACGGCGAAGCGAAGACGATTACATCGCGTACACCTGGGACAAGTTCCTGCGCACGGGCGACGAGAAGTGGCCCGCCCGGCTGCCGATGACCAAGAGCGCCGTCCGCGCGATGGATGCCGTCACCGCGTTTGTGGCGTCGACCGAGGGCGGCGCGTCAAAGGTCGCCCGCTTCGTTGTCGCGGGCGGATCCAAACGGGGCTGGACGACGTGGACGACGGCGGCCGTGGACTCGCGCGTGGTGGCGATCGCCCCGCTGGTGATCGACGTGCTGAACCTCGAGGCCTCCGCCGTGCACCATTGGCGCGCGTACGGCGCGTGGTCGGATGCGGTGAAGGATTACGTCGAGCACGGCATCATGGACTGGCTCGGCACGCCGCAGTTCCGTGCGCTGATGAAGATCGAGGAGCCGTACGAGTACCGCGACCGCCTGACGCTGCCGAAGTTCATGGTGAATGCGTCGGGCGATCAGTTCTTCCTCCCCGATTCCTCGCAGTTCTATTTCGACGATCTGCGGGGCGAGAAGCAGCTGCGCTACGTGCCGAACACCGGCCACTCGCTCGAGAAGACCGACGCGATTGAGAGCGTGCACGCGTTCTATGCGTCGGTGGTCAACGGCGGCCAGCGGCCGGAGGTGCGGTGGACGTTCGAGCCCGACTCTTCGATCAAGGTCGTGACGAAGCAGCGTCCGGACGAGGTGCGTGTCTGGCAGGCCACGAATCCCAAGGCGCGCAACTTCCGGCACGATGTGATTGGCTCGGCCTACGCCGCCACGCCCCTGTCACCTTCGGGGCCGAACACCTGGATCGCGCGCGTCGCGCCGCCCCCGGCAGGGTGGACGGCATTCTTCGCCGAGCTGACCTTCGGGAGCGACGGGAAA
>JACQTH010000002.1 GCA_016210935.1 Acidobacteriota bacterium
ACCCTGGATCGAGCGCCGACGCCCGGCCAGCGGCCACGAGCGCGCCCTCGACGTTCCCGGCCCGGGCTCGAACGAGGGCCAGTCGGTACCACCATCGGGCCTCGGTGCCGCGTCGCGCCACGCTCTGCTCGTAGCAGGCGACTGCGAGTCCGACAAACCCGTTCGCTTCGTACACCATGCCGAGCCGGGCCCACTCGGTTGGATCGCTGGAATCCGCGCGGACGTCGGCTCGCGTCTCGGCGATGAGATTGGCGAGTGCCGGATCGAGGCTGGCAAGGTCGGCCGGCGCGGGCGGCGCAGGGCCGCGGCGCAGGAGCCATCCCGCGCCAGCGGCCAGCGCTGCGACGGCGACGAACCAGATCAAATGCCTAAAGTGCCTAAGGTGCCTGGAGTGCCTGAAGTGCACTCGAGGCACGTTAGACACTGCAGGCACACTAGGCACCCTAAAGCGCTTCTACCAGTCGAACTTCACGCCGAAGCGCAGGATGCGCGGACCGACGATCACCGTAGGCTGCAGGAACGTGCTCCCGGAGCCCCAGATGAGATTCTCTTCGGCGTTCGTGTTGGTCAGGTTGTAGATGTCGATGAACCCGGAGGCGCGCCTTGCGCCGCCGAGCCTGAACACCTTCTCGAGGCGCAGATCGACCAGCGTGAAGTTCGACTGCCGCCTCGAGTTAATCGGCTCGGTCAGGAACCGCTGGCTCCCATAGTTCATCGTCACCAGGATCGTTCGCCCGAACGGCTGCCCCGATTGGTGACGCAGTGCGGGGCTCAGCACCACGCCGTACCACGGTGTGTTCCACGTGCCGTTCAACTTGAACGTCCAGGTGGTGAACTCGTAGCGCCCGTTGACCGTATTGATGTTGTCGTTCGGGTTGACGGCGACCGTGGCCGTGCGCAGGTTGTTGCCCGCATAGCCGCTGTCCAGATCGTAGTTCCAGCGGTACGAGAACCCGCCGAGCAGGGACCAGCCCTGACTCATCCGCTTGGTGGCGCTGAGCTCGATATTGTAGAACTCGGCTTCACCCGGGAAGTTCCGCACGAGGTTGAGCGTCGGTCGGGCCCGGACGACGGGATCCAGGTTGAAGCCCTGAATGGGTCGGCCGTCGTCGGCTGTTCCCACTCGGGCGTCGGGACCCGGATCGGGGATGGTGACCGGCACGTTGAAGGCCTCGAATGGCCGATTGGCGTTGAACTGCTGGTGGAACTGAAAGATGCGGCGGTACACGAACCCGGCGCGGACGCCGAAGTTCGCCATCAGCTCGCGCTCCGCCCACACGGCCGCTTCGTCGGTCCGGATGTCCTCGATGTTCGGATCGATGGCCGTGCTGGCGGTGCCGCCGGTGGACCGAATCAGCGAGCCTTCCTCCCCACGGTCATAAATGCCGTTGCGGTTCGGGTCGGTCCAGTTGTACTGCCGGAACCATTCACCCGAGTTCGGATTGGCGCTGTTCGCCAGGTCGGTGCTGGGGTTCCACCAGTAGTAGCCGTAGTTGAACTTGAGCACGGTCCGGCCGTTGCCGGCGATGTCGTAGGTCACGCCGATCCGCGGCGACCAGAGGTTCCAGACGATCAGGTCGTCGACCGCCGCGAACTTGATGGGGGCGGCGGTGAACTGATTGAACCGGCCGGGCAGATGCTCCTGCTCGGGCAGGTAGTGCCGGTAGCGATCGGAGCGGAGGCCGAGATTCAGCGTCACGTTGCGGTTCACGTTCCAGGTGTCGTTGGCGTAGAACGACGTGGTGCGCAGGCGGCTGTCGTTGCGGGACGGCGTCTCGAAGAGGAACACCTCGATGGGCCCGCCGTTTCTGTACACGTGCAGGACGTCGTTCACGAACAGCGTGTTGCCGCGGGTGCCGCGGTGGTCGCGCCGAATCTCGCGGAACGCCTCGCTGCCGAATTTGAAGCTGTGGCTGCCCGCCCAACCTTCCTGGAACCACGTGAACGAACCGAGGACCTGGGCTCGCTGGCGATCCTGTTGCCACTCGCGATTGCCGCCCCGGACCTCGTTGGTGCCGCGGTCGGCGTAAGGCGGCGTTTCGGCGTGCCGGAAGTTCGGCCAGTCGTACCCCGCTTTGCCCGCGCGCACCTCGAAGAACGCCTTGTCCGACAACACGCTGTTCCATTCGGCCTTGTGGACCAGGCCCGTGTAATCCTGGTTCCAGGTCGACTCCTCGCTGTTGTGGATCGCGGTCGTCGCGCCGATCTGATGCGTATCGAGGCGATTGGGCTGCTGCTTCCGCCCACCCTGGCTGTAGACGATCAGCTTGTTGTTCTGGCT
>JACQTH010000190.1 GCA_016210935.1 Acidobacteriota bacterium
ACTCGCCCAGGGGAAAACGAATCTATCAGGAACCTACACCTTCGACGAGGCGAAAAGCGATCCGGCCCCGGCTGGAGGTGGCGGCGGTCGGGGCGGCGGCCGTGGCGGCGGCGTGGCCTCGTCGATCACGATCAAGCAGACGCCAACCGAAATCACCATCGAAAGCGCGACGGGGCGTGGAACCCAAAGCGCCACTTACAAGGTCGGCGAGGAGAGCACCGTCTCGATGGGCCGCGGCGAGATGAAGGCCAAGACGACCTGGGAAGGCGACAAGCTCGTTATCGACGGCACCCAGAGCATGGGCGATTTCAGCATTCAGCGAAAGGACGTGTACTCCCTCGCCGGTACCGTGCTGACGATCGAGCGCACCACGACGACGCAGCAGGGCACGCAAACCCGCAAGCTCGTTTACAACAAAGCGTCGTAGGTACGGTTGGCAGTGGGCAGTGCGCAGTTGGCAGCGCATTTTTTGAAACCGGCCGCGCCGTCGCGCGGCCGTCTGCCCACTGTCCACCGCCCACTGCCCACTACGGAGTCTTCTTTTCCCTCCTCACCGTAAACCCCACGCCGAATTTCAGATTCGGCCCGCCACCCCCGCCCCCACGGAACTCGACGAAGAAGCCTGACGCATGCATCAGGCCGAGCGTGCCCCCAAGCCCGCCGCTCACATCTCGTTCGTTATTGAACCTGACGATGCCGATGACTGGACCGCCGCCCTGATAGAACGTCCACGGCGATTGTCCCAGCGGTGTCTTGTAGATGAGCTCCGCCTGGATGGTCGCGAGCGTGAAGCCGCCGCCGAATCCTCCGTCGATCGACGGCCGGAAATGGAGTCGATCGACGATCGGCTTCGATTCGAAGTGACTGCCGATATAGAACTGTTCGGGATCGATCGAGCCGCCGCCCTGCAATCCGACGCCCTGCGCCCGCGCGCGCGGCGCGACGACGAGAAGGATGAAAAAGGCGAAAACAAGGTTGCGGATGCCCGCGTGTCCACTCTGAAGGACCATTCAGAGACCTCCGCGGGCGTTCATTCAAGGATGAGGCCAGAAAAAACGAAGGAGCTAGCTCCTCGCTCCTCTCTCCTCGCTCCTTCCGACTGCGAAGCTATATCTCCCCCCGGCCGAAGGCTTCTTCCGGCTCCGCGAAATACTCCATCTCGCGTTCCAGCTCCAGCTCCTCTTCGGTCGGCGGCGGTGGCGGCGGCGGTTCGTCCGGCGGGATTCGGATGTGCCGGTAGAACTCGAACCCGGTGCCGGCCGGAATCAGCCGGCCCATCGTCACGTTCTCCTTCAACCCGCGCAGGTGGTCCACCTTGCCCGAGATCGACGCTTCGGTGAGCACGCGCGTCGTTTCCTGGAACGAGGCAGCGGAGATGAACGACTCGGTCGAGAGCGACGCCTTCGTGATCCCGAGCAGGATCGGACGCCCGGTCGCGGGACGCCCGCCGTCGGCGATGACGTGCTCGTTCTCCTCGAGGAAGCGGAACTTGTCGACGATCTCCTCGATGAGGAACTCGGTGTCGCCAACGTCCTCGACACGCACCCAGCGCATCATCTGCCGGACGATGACCTCGATGTGCTTGTCGTTGATGTTGACGCCCTGCAACCGGTAGACCTCCTGGATCTCGTTGACGAGATAGCTTTGCAGCGCCTTCTCGCCGAGGACCGCCAGGATGTCGTGCGGGTTGCTGGGCCCGTCCATCAGCGGCTCGCCCGCCCGGACGCGATCGCCTTCCTGCACGTTCACATGGACGCCGCGCGGCAGCGAGTACTCGCGCTGCTCGGCGCCCGGCTCGTCGGGCACGATCAGGATCTTGCGCTGGCCCTTCACGATGCCCCCCACCTTCACGAGGCCGTCGATCTCGCTGATGACGGCCGTCTCGCGCGGCTTGCGCGCCTCGAACAGCTCGACGACGCGCGGCAGACCGCCGGTGATGTCCTTCGTCTTCGTGGTCTCGCGCGGGATCTTCGCCAGGACGTCGCCGGCAAACACCTGCTCGCCGTCGCTCACCATCAGGTGGGCGCGCGACGGCATGTGGTACTTGCGCCCGACCTTGCCGTCCGGTGTCCTGATCTCGATCGACGGCTGCTTCTTCTCGTCGGGCGAATCCACGATGATGTAGCGCGACAGACCGGTGACCTCGTCGACCTCTTCGTGGACCGTGACGCCCTCGACGATGTCGCGGAACTTCACCGTGCCGCCTTGTTCCGTGAGGATCGAGAACGTGTACGGATCCCACTCGACCAGCACCTGATCGGCGTCGACGTGCTGGGCGTCGCGGACCTTGAGACGCGCGCCGTACACGATCGGATAGCGCTCGCGATCGCGGCCTTTCGCGTCCTGCACGACGAGCGACCCGGTCCGGTTCATGACGACCAGGCCGCGCGCGGCCGGATTGGTGGCCTCGCCGCCAGTCTCGACGACCTGCAATCCATGGAACCGGACGGTCCCGTCGTTCTTCGCTTGGAGCGTCGACTGCTCGGCGACGCGTGAGGCCGTGCCCCCGATGTGGAACGTCCGCATCGTCAGCTGGGTGCCGGGCTCGCCGATCGATTGCGCCGCGATGACGCCGACCGCCTGGCCGAGCTCGACCAATTTTCCGGTGGCGAGGTCGCGTCCGTAGCAGCTCGCGCAGACGCCGCGCCGGGACGCGCAGGTCAGCACGGAGCGGATCCTGACCTTCTCGATGCCGGCGTCCTGAATCTCCGCCGCCCGATCCTCGTTGATCTTCTCGTTCGCGTCGGTGAGCGTCTCGCCCGTGAACGGATCCGTAATCCGCTCCAGCGACACGCGGCCGACGATCCGATCGCGAAGCGGCTCGATGATCTCGCCGCTTTCCACGATCGCCCGCGCTTCGATGCCGTCGAGCGTGCCGCAGTCGTTCTCGGAGATGATGACGTCCTGCGCCACATCGACCAGGCGCCGCGTGAGGTAGCCCGAATCCGCGGTCTTGAGCGCCGTGTCGGCCAGACCCTTGCGGGCGCCGTGCGTCGAGATGAAGTAGTGCAGCACCGAGAGGCCTTCGCGGAAGTTCGACGTGATGGGCGTCTCGATGATTTCGCCAGACGGCTTCGCCATCAGACCGCGCATGCCGGCCAGCTGGCGGATCTGCTGCTTGCTGCCGCGGGCGCCCGAGTCGGCCATGACGTAGACCGGATTGAACTGCCGGCCTTCCTGGTCCAGCTTCTCCATTTCGTCGAACATCTCGTCGGCGATCTTCTCCGTCACATCCGACCAGACCGCGATGACCTTGTTGTACCGCTCGCCGTTCGTGATCGCGCCTTCGAGATACTGCTGCTCGACCTTGATCACCTCGTCCCGGGCCCGATCCACCAGTGCGGCCTTCTCGCCCGGGATGATCAAGTCGTCGATCCCGATCGACAAGCCGGACTTCGTCGCGTAGAGGAAGCCCAGATGCTTGAGGCTGTCGAGCATCTCGACGGTCCTCTCGAGGCCGAGGCGCAGATAGCAGCGCTGCACGAGCTGCTGCAGGCCTTTCTTCTTCAGCAGGCCGTTGACGTACGGCATCCCCTCCGGCAGCGCATCGTTGAAGATGACGCGGCCGACGGTCGTGGTGATCACCTTCTTCTCGACGGCGATGACCTCGGTGTGCAGCACGTCCTGATCGTCGCGCGACGTCGTCAGATCCTGGAGATCGCCCGTGTAGCGGAGTCGAATCGGCGTGAGGGTTTCGACCTCACCCGCCTCGAGCGCCAGCAGCACGTCGTCGATGCCGGCGAACACGCGACCCTCGCCCTTCGCGCCGCTCTTGGCCTTCGTCAGGTAGTAGCAGCCGAGCACGATGTCCTGCGACGGAATCGCGATCGGCGCGCCGCTGGCGGGCGACAGGATGTTGTTCGACGACATCATCAGGACGGACGCCTCGATCTGCGACTCCGGCGACAGCGGGATGTGGACCGCCATCTGATCGCCGTCGAAGTCCGCGTTGAACGCGGTGCAGACCAGCGGATGGATCCGGATCGCCTTTCCTTCCACCAGCACCGGTTCGAACGCCTGGATGCCGAGGCGGTGCAGCGTCGGGGCACGGTTCAGGAGGACCGGCCAGTCTTTGATCACCTCTTCGAGCATGTCGTAGACTTCGGGCTTGGCCCGCTCCACCAGGCGGCGGGCGCTCTTGATGTTATGGGCCAGGCCTTCTTTGACCAGGTTGCGCATAACGAAGGGCTTGAACAGCTCGAGGGCCATTTGTTTGGGCAGACCGCACTGGTGCAGCTGCAAATCCGGGCCGACGACGATGACGGAGCGGCCGGAGTAGTCGACACGCTTGCCTAAGAGATTTTGACGGAACCGGCCCTGCTTGCCCTTGAGCATGTCCGAGAG
>JACQTH010000191.1 GCA_016210935.1 Acidobacteriota bacterium
GGTCTCGTGATCGTGCGAGGAAGAGGCCGCAGAAACGGCATCTTGCGATTATAAGCAGCCGGAAGTGCTATTGTGGGCAGCGGTTCTGAATCGTGGCTTCCGGCTTCAGCCGGAACGCGGCCGCCGATCTTCCGCCTAAAGGCGGAAGCCACGACCCCGGCGGAAGCCACGACGGAAACATGCGGCAGCCTCGATGAAGTATCGGTCGAAGTGAGCGCTGCAACCAGGGGGGAAGGAAGATGACACCTGCGCTGCGATTCTTTGTTGTTGTGTTGCTTGCCGGCAGCGTGCTGGTGTCGGCGCAGAGCTCGTCCGGCGCGCTCCTCATCCTCCACAAGAGCGCGAACGTCCTCTCGCTCGTCGATCCCTCATCCAAGAAGGAACTGGGACGAGTTCCGACCGGCGACGGTCCGCACGAAATTGATGTCTCGGCGGATGGCAAACTGGCGTTCGTCGGCAATTACGGCGCGGGGTCGTCGCCGGGCAGCTCGCTCTCCGTCATCGATCTCGCGGCGCGCAAAGAGGTTCGCCGCGTCGATCTCAAACCTCTCATGCGGCCGCACGGCGTCTGGGTCGCCGACGGCAAGGTCTACTTCACGATCGAAGCCAACCGAGCGATCGCGCGCTACGACCCGGCCACGAATCAAGTGGACTGGGTGATGGGGACGGGCCAGAACGGCACGCACATGGTCCTGTTGAACAAGGACGCAAGCCGGATCTTCACGTCGAATATCGGGTCCAACAGCATTACCGTCTTCGAGCGCGGCGCCAACCCGGCGGCCTGGAATGCGACCGTCATCGCCGTCGGACAAGGGCCCGAGGGGCTGGATTTGACACCGGACGGGAATCAGCTCTGGACCGCGCACTCACGCGACGGCGGCATCTCGATCATCGACGTCGGTTCGAAGAAGGTGATTGAGACGTTGGAGATCAAAACGAAGCGGTCGAACCGGATCAAGCTCACGCGGGACGGGCGGCTGGCGCTCGTGTCGGATCTCGAGGGCGGTGAATTGGTCGTCATCGATGTCGCTGCCCGAAAGGAAACCAAGCGCCTCAAGCTGGGACGGATGCCGGAAGGGATCCTGGTCGCGCCCGACGGATCGCGCGCGTATGTCGCGGTGAACGGCGACGATTACGTCGCGGTCATCGATCTGAAGACGTTGGAGGTGACGGATCGGCTCGCGACGGGCGCCGGATCGGGACCCGATGGTCTCGCGTGGGCGCGGTAAGTTCGGGGTCAGACCCCCTACACGCGGCGACTCCAAGCCTCTGAGCCGCACTGTATAGGGGGTCTGACCCCGAACTTACCGCTGACTCTGACTCGTCGTCGTGATCGGCCGCTTGTTCGCGCGCTTGGCCAGCTCCTCGCGATACTGTTCCTCGGTCAGCCACGCGATGTCGGTCCACCCGTGCCCCATCTCGTCCATCGTGCGCTGGCCCCATCCCACCCAGGCCGTCGGATCCGGATTGTGCGGATTGGCGGCCGTGTTGTCATGCCAGGACACGACGTGGAGGATCGTTCCCGCCGGGAACAGATGCGGTTCCTTGAAGGTGTACGTGATCTGCCACGTCTGCTCGTAGTTCGGCACGTCGGTCAGGACTTCGCGACGGCCATCGAGATGAATCGCCTCGAGCAGCATCCGCTTGCCGCGGAAATGCATATGCGGCTGGAAGCTGATGATCACCCCGGGCTGCGGCATCGGATAGAAGCGCTCGTGCCGCGCAACCGTGTTCGGGGGGATGCTCAACAGCGCCGCGTTGTTGCCGGTGTTCTCGTCGAGCAGGTTGCCGACCGGCAGCCGCGGCTCGTCGAGATCGAGCGGATAGCCCTTGCGCAGCAGCAGATCCTCCACGCGCGATCTGTTCAGCACCCAGTCGTTTCCCACACCCGTCCGCAGCCGATGTGAGGTGACGACGAGCTTCGGCACCACACCTTTGGGATAGAACTTGATCCCGACTTTCTGGCGATCGTGAATCTCCTTGCCCCAGGGGTGATAGTGCGGCGCGAAGCGGAACTTTGCGCCTTTGGGGATCTTCTTCGCCATGCCGTCCGGATAGAAGTCCGCATCGTTCCCCATCGCGTACTCGATCAGATCCACTTCCTGCGCCGTGTTGGATCCCATGCCCAGCGCCAACCCCTCGCGGTCGGCGTCATCAGGAATGGTGACGTAGACATGCGAGTGATGCACGCAGCAGTACGCCGTCGGGATGATCTGGACCCATTTGACGTAACGGTCTTCCGTGATGCCGGGATCGACGATCTCGGACGGATAGGTGTCCGGTCCCTCTACGGGCAGCGTGAACCCCTGCTTCATCTCGACGACGAGATCGGGTTCGCCGAACGCCCACTCGCCCAGCTTGGCGAGGTTGACGGGCGGCGGCGCATCGGCCGGGTTGCCTTTTGGCGCGCCCGAATCCACCCACCTCGCGATCGTCGCGATCTCGTGGTCGGTCAGCGAGGGATCGTCGAGGTACTCGCCGATGCTGCGATCGAGGTGCCACGGCGGCATCTGACGCTTGACCGTGCGCTCCTTGATCGATCGCGCCCAGGGGCGCGCGTCCTCGTAGGCCAGCAACGACATGGGCGCGGCGGTGCCGGGCCGATGACACTGAACACACGAGCGTTGGAAAATTGGAAGGACGTCTTTGGTGAAGGTGACGGCGGTCGCGGTCGCCTGGCCTGGTGCGGTCTGGGGTTCTGCCGGAGCGGCGGAAATGATGGCGATCGTCGCGCTGGCCACCAGCACGACGCCGACGAGCTTTGAACACGAAGTCGATATCCACGTAACCAAGGCACCAGGAGGGATAACCTTCGTGCCTTCGTGCCTTCGGATGCGGATATCAGTCTTCGTGTTTGGCTTCAACGATCCGGTCATGGTGAGACACTCCTGGAACGGGAGATCTTCCGCCTAAACCGCTTCGCCCCGCCTTCGCGCACGGCGCTTCGGCGCGGCAAGCACGAATCAGGGGACGCCA
>JACQTH010000179.1 GCA_016210935.1 Acidobacteriota bacterium
GCCGGGTTGTCAGAGGACGAATTGAAGGGGCTGAAAACGGCCGCCCTGCTTCACGACATCGGCAACCTCGCGGTTCCCGAATCTATTTTGTCGAAGCCGGGCTCCTTGACGCCCGAGGAGCTCGAGCGGCTGAAGATCCATCCGAATGTGGGCGCGGCGATCGTCGAAGGCGTTCCGTTTCCGTACCCCGTCGCTCCGCTGATTCGTTCGCATCACGAGCGCTGGGACGGAACCGGCTACCCCCAGGGGTTGAAAGGCGACGACATCCCGCTGGCCGCACGAGTCCTCGCGATCGCGGATTCGTACACGACGCTGATGTCTGAACGGCCCTATCGTGCGGCGTACAGCCACGACGAAGCGGTCAGGATTGTGAGACGGCAATCGGGGTCGACCTTCGACCCGAAACTGCTGGAACAGTTTCTCGCGATGCTGCCCGAGCTGCGGCCGCAACTCTCCGGCGACGACAGCGGTGCAGAAGCAGAACTCACCAACCCGCTGAAAGCCATCAGCGGCGCGCACCGTGAAGAGCGAATCCTGTTCGAGATCGCACAGGCGCTCGGATCGACCCTGTCGCTGGACGACACCATGGCGCTCGTCTGCGCCAGGCTGGCAGACCTGATCCCCTTCACGTCGTGTGGCCTGTTCCTGATCGACCAGGCCCAGTCGCGCGCGTTCTGTCGCTATACGGCAGGACCGCATATGCCCGCGATCCGCCGGATCGGTTCGCGATCCATCGAGGAGATGCTCGCCACGCTGCCGCTCTCCGAGCCGCACGAACGGGTCGATCCCGCAAGGGACCTCCTCGCCACCAGGCTGCAGCTTCACAATCAGACGATCGGCGCCCTCGTCATCTACGACACGCAGGCGAACCGCTATACGCCGGAGCACCGCCGTGTCTTCGAGCGGGTCGCCAGGCAGGCCACGTCGGTCATCTACAACTCGCTCACGTTCGAGCGCACACAGGAAGAGTCGGTGACCGATCCGCTGACGGGCCTGCCGAACCGCCGCCACCTGACGGATCAGTTCGACCGGATCCTGACGACTGCGGGCCGAACCCGGCGGCCCGTGGGTCTCCTGATGATGGACCTCGACGGCGTCCGACAGATCAACGACGGCTACGGTCACCACGTGGGCGATCGCGCGCTGCGTCAGGTCGGGGTCGCGTTGCGATCGTTCGCCGGGTCCTCCGATCTGTGCGTTCGGTACGCCGGCGACGAGTTCGTCATCGTCCTCGCGAACTCCGACGCCGAGCAGGTTCAGTTGCGCGCCAAGGCGCTCCAGGATCTCGTGGCCGACCTGTGGTTCGAGGTGCAACCCGGCATGCGCCTGCAGCTCGCGGCGAACGTCGGCACGGCCGTGTACCCGCAAGATGGCCTGAAGTCCGACGAGCTGCTCGAAACGGCGGATGCCCGCATGTACCGCCAGAAGGTGGCGCGGCGCGCGCAGAAGCGCGTAGCGACCCAAACTCCGGTGGCCACACCACCGGCCGAGGTGTTTGACCTGCCTGTCCGGGCCGAGGACGCGCAAAGCGCGCTGCGACGATGACGGCAACGCTCGAGACCGGTTCCGCGACGGGCGGATTCGACAACTATCGCTGGCAACACGGCCTGCCCACTCTGTTCGGCAAAGGGTTCATCCTGCGCGAGGTTCAGCAAGACGACGCGGTCCCCTTGTTCGAGCAGCTGACCGACGATCAAGTCACCCGGTTCATGTCGCGGCCCCCGGGCAGCGCGCGCGGATTCGAGACCTTCATCGAATGGATTCAGACCGAGCGCGCCATGGGCCGGGGATTCTGCTACGCGATTGTGCCGGACGGCAGTCCCGTGGCCGTCGGGCTCGTCCAGGGGCGGGAACTGGAACCTGGATTCACCAACGCTGAATGGGGCTTTGCGCTCGCGCGTTCGCACTGGGCCACCGGCCTGTTCATGAACGCGGCGGAACTCGTGGTGGATTTCGTGTTTCTCTGCGCAGGCGCGTACCGGCTCGAGGCGCGCGCCTTCGTCGAGAACGGCCGCGGCAACGGAGTGCTGCGGAAGTTGGGAGCCGTACCTGAAGGCGTGCTCAGGAAGTCGTTCAAGAAAGACGGCGAGTACTTCAATCAGGTCCTCTGGTCCATGAACGGCGAGGACTGGCTTGGCGGCCGCCGTTCACCGCGGTGCGCCTGGGAGCCGTCGACCTCCTCAGGGCCGGTCGCCATTGCGTCCGAGCCAATCGCTCGCAGCCTGCCCGAGTGGGCGCGAGGTCTGCCGGTCATCACCGGAAACGGCCTGACACTGCGTGAACTGACGCGCACCGATGCGCCGGCGATGCAGCGCCTCGCGGCGCCCGAGGTCACGCGGTACGTCCCGCCGCCACCCGACAGCGTCGAGGCGCTCGAGCGGTTCATCGCGTGGACGCAGAAGCAGCGCGAAACCGGCGCGTATGTGTGCTACGCGGCCGTGCCCGAAGGCGAAGACGCGCCAGCGGGCATCTATCAGATTCGTCAGCTTGAGCCGACGTTCGAGACGGCTGAGTGGGGGTTCCTGTTCGCCTCGGCGTACTGGGGGACCGGGATTTTCATGCGGAGCGCGCCCCTGGTCCTGGATTTCATCTTCCAGACGATCGGCGTCCATCGGCTCGAGGCGCGCGCGGCGGTGGCCAATGTGCGCGCCAACAAGGTCCTCTCGAAGC
>JACQTH010000180.1 GCA_016210935.1 Acidobacteriota bacterium
AGAGTGCGCTGCGCAATCCCGGCTACAGCACCAACCTGATCGCCCGCTACACGCAGCCGCTGCTGCGAAACCTGAAAACCGATTCGACGCGCACCTCCCTGCTGACGACGCGGATCAGCCAACAGGTTGCAGACATCAATCTGAGGGCCACGATTGTCAACACGGAAGCCAGCATCCGCAATGCGTACTGGGATCTCGTGTTCGCCGTCCAGGCCGTGGAAGCGGCCCGCCGATCGCTCGATCTTGCCGAGAAGCTCGTGCAGGACAATCGGATGCGCGTCGAGATCGGCACGATGGCGCCGATTGACGTCGTGCAGGCGGAAGCTGAAGCCGCCAGCCGGCGGCAGGCGCTGGTGCAGCAGGAAGCGACGCGGCGCACGACGGAGCTCGCGCTGAAGCGTCTCATCGTCGGCGGCACCGAGGACGAGTTGTGGCGCGCCACGCTCAATCCGACGGATCGGCCGGGGCTGGTAGCCGAGCCAATCGATCTGGAAGGCGCCGTGCGGAATGCCCTCCAGAGCCGGACGGATCTCTCGGTGGCGCGCAAGACGCTCGACAGCAACGACCTCTCGATCAGGAACTTGCATAACCAGACGTTGCCCTCGCTGGATCTCGTGACCAACTATCAGCTACAGGGGCGCGGCGGCACCGAGTTTCGACGCGCGCCCGGGTCGCTGGGCGGGGCCATCCTCCAGACCTTCCCTGGCGGATATCTGGATGCGCTCCGGGGCATCAGGGGGGTCGATGCGCCCACGTGGAGCTTCGCGTTGAACCTGAGCTATCCAATCGGTCGAAGCGCCGCCGATGCCAACCTCGCACGGGCGCGCCTGCAGCTGCAGCAGACGCAGGCGCAGATCAAGCAGGTCGAGCTGCAAATCGCGACGGACGTGACGAGTGCCGCGCTGGCCGTGCGCAACAGCCAGGAAGCCGTCCAGGCGGCGACGTCGTCCCGTGAGCTGTTCGAGCGGCGTCTCGACGCGCAACAGAGCAAGTTCGAGGTGGGGATGTCGACGAACTACGAGGTGGTGCAGGCGCAGCGTGACCTCGCGGACGCACAGAACTCGGAGCTCCGCGCGCTCCTCAACTACCGCAAGGCCCTTGTCGATTTCCAACGCGTCCAGATCACCGGCAACGCGCGCTCCGTGACCGCCATCGCCGGTGGGGGCGGGGGCGGCGCCACGACGGGTGCGACCGGAACGGCCGGCGGCGGCAGTGGGTTCACGGGCGGTGGCGGCCTCACGACCGGCGGTGGTGGGCGCACAAGCGGCGGCGGTGGCGGCGGAATCTAGTCAGGGGTTTCATGCGCAAACTCTTCATCGTTGTCGCCGTCGCGGTCGCTGCGACCGGCGTCTATGTGTACTCCTCGCGATCGGGGTCTGAGCCGCCAGCGGGTGCCGGCGGCGCGCGGCCGAGTGGCGGTGGCTTCGGGGCAGGCGGGTTTGGCGGTCGAGGCGGTCCCCGGCCGCCGATGACCGTGGAGCTCGCCAGCGCGGGACGGGCCGATTTGTCGGAGCACATCATGGTCGTCGGTAATCTGATTGGCGCGGCGACCGTGGACGTCGTGCCCAAGACCAGCGGACGGCTCGAGGTCATTGGCGTGCGGCTCGGCGATCGCGTGTCGCGCGGCCAGATCATCGCGAGAGTCGAAGATCGCGAGCTCACCGAACAGGTGAAGCAGGCGGAAGCCTCCTTCGAGGTGGCCGGCGCCAGCATCCGCCAGCGCGAGTCGGATCTGAAGCTGGCGAACACCAACCTTCAGCGTTCGCAAAACCTGTTCAGCCGGCAACTGCTCCCGAAGCAGACGCTCGACGATGCCGAAGCCCGGTCGGAGGCGGCGGCGGCCCAGTTGGACCTGGCGCGGGCCCAGTTTGCGCAGGCGAAAGCGCGGCTCGACGAGCTGCGCATCAACTTGTCCAATACGCGCGTCGTGTCGCCCGTCGACGGGTTCGTGGGCCGGCGCAATCTCGACCCCGGCGCCTTCGCGTCCGCGAACACGCCCGTCGTGTCCGTCGTCGACATCCACTTCGTGCGGCTCGTCGCGGGACTCGTGGAGAAGGACCTCCGGCGTGTCGAGGTCGGCATGCCCGCCGACGTGGAGGTGGACGCGTTCCCCGGCGAGGTGTTCTCCGCGACGATCGCGCGGGTGGCGCCCGTGCTCGATCCGGCCACCCGAACGGCACAGATCGAGGTCGACGTGCCGAATCCGTCTTTCCGGCTGAAGCCCGGCATGTACGCGAAGGTCCAGCTCACGGTCGATCGCCGACCGGGGGCGCTGGTCGTTCCGCGCAGCGCCGTGGTCGATCTCGAAGGCAAGCGCGGTGTCTTCACCGCGCAGGACAACAAGGCCCGGTTCCTGCCGATCCAGGTCGGGCTTCAGAACGATCAGCACGCCGAGGTTCGCGGCGGGCTTCGCGAGGGTGATCAGGTGATCGCCACCGGCGCCGGCGCGCTGCGGGACGGCGACACGATCGTGCTCGCGGGTCAGACGCCGGTTGAGAGCGGTGGCGCTCGCGGCGGCCGCGGCCGGATGGGACAGGGACGTCGGGGTCAGGGAGGAAGAGCGGGGTAAGAGCGAGAAGCTAGGAGTTAGGAGCTAGATCGTCGCTCCAGCGTCCAGCTCCTAACTCCTAGCTTCTAACTCCTAGCTCCTAACTCCTAGCTTCTAGCTCCTCCCTCTTACCCCGCTCTTCCTCCCTGACCCCGACGTCCCTGTCCCATCCGGCCGCGGCCGCCGCGAGCGCCACCGCTCTCAA
>JACQTH010000207.1 GCA_016210935.1 Acidobacteriota bacterium
GGAAGCCTGACATCGAGCTCGTGGGAGTTCGTCTCGGCTGTCCGGCCGACGGTTGCGATCGTCAGCGCCGGGCGCGGCAATCGCTATGGGCACCCGGCACCCGCGGTTCTGGAAAGGTATCGTCGTGTCGGGGCCGTCATTGTTCGGACCGATGTCGACGGCGCGATCCAGATGGAGACTGATGGGTCGAAGGTGGTAATTCGTACTTATATGGGGCGGCGGTTAGTGCTGCGCGCGCGCCGGTAAGAGCCAGAGCAGCACAAAGACACGAAGGCACGAAGACACGAAGATCGGTAAGCAAACAGTGGTAAGCCGGGATGTATTCGCTGGAACCTGTACCGTCTGCGACTGAGGACATCGGAAGTCGAGTGATCGGGTGCGCGATCGACGTGCACCGAGCGCTTGGACCTGGGTATCTCGAGCACCTGTACCGTCGCGCGTTGTGTGTCGAGCTGACTGAATCCGGCCTGACCTACGAAATCGAAAAGCAGATCACGATCAACTACAAAGGCACGATAGTTGGGATCCACAGACTCGATCTCATCATCGAAAACTGTGTTCTCCTCGAGCTGAAGGCGGTGGAGAGTCTCGCCTACGTTCACAAGGCACAGGTCCTCTCGTATCTCAGAGCATCCGGATTACGACTTGGCCTCCTCATCAACTTCAACGTCGGCGTTCTCAAGGACGGTATCCGCCGCATCGTTTTCTCAGAGAGCGGAGGTCCTTCGACGTGAGCGAGCAAGCCACGCAGGCTCGCCAGGGCACGACAGGAGAGCCGAAATCCAAACCGCGTCATATCCCGTGACTGCTAGGCCAACGGTTTGAATTTCGGCTCTCCTGTCGTGGCTGCGCCGCGTTGCGGCGTCACGTCGAAGGACATCTGCGACCTGGCTCAGCGACCTTCTCTCTTCGTGTCTTTGTGTCTTCTGTCTTCGTGCTGATCCCGCTTTACCCGTTGCCACTCGTCCTCAAGCTCAGCGAGCGTCATCTCTCTCAACGTTCGCCCCGAGCTCGTAATCCGCCGCTCCATCTCCGCGAAGCGGCTCAGGAACTTCTCATTGGCCCGTCGGAGCGCGCTCTCGGGCTCGACGCCGAGCTTTCGCGCGAGGTGGGCGATCGAGAACAGCACATCGCCCAATTCGTCCTCGACGCGATCCGGGGGTCCACCCCTCGCGATCTGATGCTGCAGCTCGTCGAGCTCTTCGCGCACCTTGTCGAGGACATCGGCCGCGGTGTCCCAGTCAAAGTTCACCGCGGCGGCCCGCTGGCCGATGGTATGGGCTCGCAGCAGCGCGGGAAGCGCGCGCGGCACGTCGCCCATCGCGCTCGTCCTGGCTCCCGCCGAGGACCGCTCCCTGGCCTTCAGCGCTTCCCAGCGCTGGACCACTTCTTCAGCGGACTTCGGGCCGGTATCTGCCGTCGTGCCGGTCTTCGTCCCAAAGACGTGCGGATGTCGGCGGATCAACTTGTCGGTGATCGCGGCCAGCGAATCGGCCACGGTGAAGGCCCCCGTCTCCGACGCCAGCTGGGCCAGCAGGACCGCTTCGAAGATGAAGTCGCCAAGCTCCTCCCGCAGGGACGCCAGATCCCGGCGATCGATGGCCTCGAGGACTTCGTAGGTTTCCTCGAGAACGAACGATCGCAGCGATTCAAAGGTCTGCGCGCGATCCCAGGGGCAGCCTTCCGGCGAACGCAGCGTCCGAACCAGCTCGACGAGGTCGTGAAACCGATCGGCAGCGGCCGAGCTCATAGGAGCGGTATGCTACCATTCGAACGTCGCGACGAGCGGAGCGGGGCGTAGAGCCGTGCGGGGGGACCCGGCTCGAATTCGCTCGATCGCGCGGGTCCCCGCCGTTCAAACATGGAAACACCGGCTGAAGAAGGCGGGCTCACGTTCAACGCCTTCGTCATCTCGCTCGCCAGCACCGCGGCCATTCATTTCGGCGACGTCGCTGATCCGGTGTCGGGCGAGAAGCAGCCGCCGAATCTCGCGGCCGCCGCGCAGATGATCGACATCCTGGCGCTGCTCGAGGAGAAGACGCGCGGCAACCTGACAGCCGAGGAGCGGACCATCCTCGAACAGGTGCTCTACGAGCTGCGGCTCCGATTCCTGCAGCTCAAAGGCGGTGAAGGACGGATCATCCGCCCGTGATTCTGCAGACGCGCATCACCTTCCTGGGCACCGGAACCTCGCACGGCGTGCCGATGATCGGCTGCACGTGCGTGACCTGTCAGTCCCCCGATCCGCGGGACAAACGCTGGCGGCCTTCCATCTATCTCGAGCTGGCCGACGGCACGTGCGTGCTCGTCGACACGACACCTGATCTCAGAACCCAGGCGCTCGCCTTCGGCCTGACGCGCGTGGACGCCGTGCTCTTCACACACAGCCACGCGGATCACGTCCTGGGGCTCGACGATCTGCGCGCGTACAACCGGCGGCACCGCGGCGCCATCCCGTGTTACGGGGACGACCGGACCTTGGCAGACCTTCGGCACATGTTCAGGTACGTGTTTCACCCCGATGGGGAAGGGGGCGGCGTTCCAAAGATCAGCCTGACCCTCATCGGCGGCCGGTTTTGCCTCGGCCGCCAGGAATGTGTTCCGATTCCGCTCCTGCATGGCCGCCGGCCGATTTACGGCTACCGATTCGGGCGCTTTGCGTATCTGACGGATTGCAGCGCCATTCCAGAGGCGTCGTGGCCGCTGCTCGACGGTGTCGAGGTGCTCGTCCTCGATGCGTTGCGACACAGACCGCATCCGACCCACTTCTCGCTCGCGGAATCGCTCGAGATCGTGGCGCGGTTACGTCCGACCCGAACGTTGTTCACCCACATGTGCCACGATCTGCCGCACGCCGCCACGTGCGAGCGCTTGCCGCCCGGCGTCGAGCTGGCGTACGACGGGCTGAAGATCGATGTGGACTAAGCGGAACGCTGCTGCGAATCAGCGCGGCGAGCGCCAGCGAGCCGTGGTAGGCGGTGGGGGTGGGGCCGGAACTGCTGCACTAGGCGGATCGTTCTTACGAATCAGCGCGCCGAGCGCAAGCGAGGCGTGGTAGGCCGCGGGGGTGGGGCCCCGCGGCACACTAAACAATGGATGTCATCCATTACCCGGCGGATCCGCGGCCCAGTCGCTGGCACCACCCCGTGCTGGCGCTCGGCAACTTCGACGGGATGCACCGCGGCCACGTCAAAATCATCGAGCGGGTCAAGCGCGGGGCGGTCGAGCGTGGCGGCACGCCCGTGGCGATGACCTTCGATCCCCATCCTCCGCGGGTGGTCAGACCCGACAAGGCGCCGCCGCTGCTGATGACCAGGGCGCAGAAGCTCGAGGCGCTCGCGCGCGCCGGGATCCACGGCACGGCGATCGTCGAGTTCACGCCTGAGCTGTCACGCTGGGATCCCGAAACGTTCGTCCGGCGCGTGCTGACCGAGTGGCTGCACGTGTCCGAAGTGTGGGTCGGGGCCAATTTCCTGTTCGGCCGCGATCGATCCGGCAACTTCTCGATGCTACGGCTGCTGGGGACGCGTTACGGCTTTCGGGCCGAGAAGATCGACCCGGTGCGCTACAAGGAGTTCGTGGTCAGCAGTACGCGCGTGCGCCGGCTGATCAGCGAGGGCCGCGTCGATGAAGCCGCGGCGCTGCTCGGTCACCATTACGTGATCGACGGAACCGTGGTCGAAGGATCAAGACGAGGCAGAGCGATCGGCGTCCCCACGGCCAATCTCTGCACCGAGAACGAGCTGGTTCCCCCCAACGGCGTGTACGCGACGCTCGTCACCTCCGATGGCGTGGTCCATCCGTCGGTGACCAACATCGGCGTGCGGCCCACGTTCGACACGGCGTCCGGATCACCCGTCATCGAGACGCACGTGATTGGATTCGACGGAGATCTGTACGGGTCGCGGCTGCGGCTCGCGTTCGTGCAGCGTCTGCGTGACGAGCGGCGGTTCGACGGCATCGATGCGCTGCGTGCCCAGATCGCGAACGACTGTGACCGGGCGCGCGCGCTTTTCGATAGAATTTCGCTGTAGACTGGGAATCGCGAGTCTGAACTCGTAGGGGCGGTTCGCGAACCGCCCCTACCACCTGTTCCGATGTCCACTACTCCGTGGTTCCGCGTCAGCGTGTCGGCGAGCCGGACGTTGCTCGCCAGTTCGTCGCCTTTGTGCCAGGGTCTGGCGAGCTACGCCGGATTCGGTCCGCCCGAGGCCTCTGAAGTCGGCGCGCAGTTGCAGGACGCCTTGCGGAAGGCCATCGGCAAGGGTCGCGATGCCGCAGAACCGGTGGTCGACATCATCTGCCGGACCGATCGGGGACGTTTCGAGGCACGCGTCTCCCGTGACGGGAGAGCCGTGGAAACGATCGTGCGTCCGCTGTTGAAGTCGCCTCCGAACGCCCCGCCGCGCGATGCGTCTCTATAACAGCCTCAGTCGACACATCGAGGAGTTCGCCCCGTCGGACGGGCAGACCGTCCGGATGTACGCCTGCGGCCTGACGGTGTACAGCCGCGGCCACATCGGAAACTTCCGAACCTTCACATGCCTCGACGTTCTGCGGCGTGCGCTGCGGTATCACATGGGATACCGGATGCGCGAGGTCATCAACTATACCGATGTCGACGACAGGACGATCGCGGGCGCTGCGCGGGAAGGCCTGCCGCTGCGCGAGTACACGGAACGGTTCATCAAGGCGTTCAACGAAGATGCGGAGACGCTGGGACTGGAGCGCGTCGAAGAGTCGCCGAGGGCGACCGACGAGCCCAACATCCGCGCGATGTCGGATCTGATCGCCACGCTCGAGCGAAAGGGGCACACGTATCGGAGCGACGGATCTGTCTATTTCAAGATTGCGACGTTGCCGGCCTATGGGCGGCTGTCGAGGCTGGACGAAACCGGGATCAAGCCTGGCGCACGCGTCGATGCGGACTCGTACGACAAACAGGATGCCCGCGACTTCGCGCTGTGGAAAGCCACTCGCGGCGGCGAGTCGTCTTGGGACCCCGGGATTGGTCCGGGACGTCCCGGCTGGCACATCGAGTGTTCCGCCATGGCCCTCCGGCTGCTCGGTCCTCCACCGATCGATATTCATGCGGGCGGCGTCGATCTCATCTTTCCGCATCACGAGAACGAGATTGCGCAGAGCGAGGCGGCCACCGGCAAGCCGTTCGCGCGCTGCTGGGTCCACGTGGAGCACCTCCTGATGGACGAGACGAAGATGTCCAAATCGCTGGGCAACATCTTCACCGTCCCGCAGGTGATCGAGCGTGGGCACCGCGCGTCGGCGCTGCGGTACCTGCTGATCTCGACCCATTATCGGAAACAGCTGCGGTTCAGTTGGGACAGCCTCGGCCAGGCCGAGGAGGCGATGAAGCGCCTGATGGATTTCCTGGCGCGGCTCGACACCGTGACGGGATCGGCCGCCCACCCGGCCACCGCCCA
>JACQTH010000208.1 GCA_016210935.1 Acidobacteriota bacterium
CCGGTTGAGAGCGGTGGCGCTCGCGGCGGCCGCGGCCGGATGGGACAGGGACGTCGGGGTCAGGGAGGAAGAGCGGGGTAAGAGGGAGGAGCTAGAAGCTAGGAGTTAGGAGCTAGGAGTTAGGAGCTAGATCGTCGCTCCAGCGTCCGGCTCCTAACTTCTAGCTCCCAGCTCCTAGCTCCTTCACAACATGAGTCGCTTATGAGCATTCCGCGCCTTTCGATTCATCGTCCGGTCACGATGTTCATGATCTCCGGGGTCATCCTGCTGCTGGGTGGGATCTCGCTGGCCAGACTGCCGGTCGATCTGATGCCGGACGTCAGCTTCCCGACGGTCACCGTGCGCGTCGGATACTCCGGAGTGGGTCCGCTGGAGATCGAGGACCTGATTACGCGCCCGATCGAGCAGACCGTTGCCGCGGTGGCCGGACTCGACACCATCAGCTCGACCTCGTCCGAAGGGTCCAGTATGGTGCGGCTCAGTTTCGCGTGGGGCACGGATCTGAACGAGGCGACCAACGACGTGCGCACGCGGCTGGATCGCGTTCGCAACCGGCTGCCTGAAGACGCCGACGCCCCGGTCATTTTCAAGTTCGACTCGACCGCGCAGCCGATCGTCTTCCTGGGGGTCGAGGGCGACTACGACCCGGTCATGCTCCGGGAAGTGGCGCAGAACGACCTGTCGCCGCGCCTCGAGCGGGTGCCCGGCGTCGCGTCGGTGGACGTCATGGGCGGACTGCGGCGCCAGATTCGGATCGAGCTGTCGAAGGAAAAGATCACGGCGCTGGATCTGTCCGTCGATCGCGTCATCAATCTCCTCAGAACGGAGAACCAGAACATCCCGGTCGGCGAGGTCAACGAAGGCGACATGACCTACCTGCTGCGCAGCCAGGGACAGTTCACCGACCTCGATGACATCCGGTCGCTTGTGGTCCTCTCGAAAAACGGCGTGCCCGTGTACATGCGGGACATCGCCGACGTCAAAGATTCAACGGAAGATGTCCGGTCGATCGTTCGTATCAACGGGAAGCCCGGCGTGCGGATGTCGGTCACCAAGCAGTCGGGCCAGAACACCGTCGCTATCGCCCGGGCCGTCAAAGCCGAGATCGATCGGATCAACCGGGAAGTGCCGGGTGTCAGGCTCCAGGTCCTGAACGACACGTCGAGGTTCATCGAGCGGGCGATCGGCGCGGTCACCGACCACGTCATGATCGGATCCGTGCTGGTCGTCGGGATCATCTTCGTGTTCCTCCGGAACCTGCGCTCCACCGTAATCATCTGCACGTCGATTCCGATCTCGATCATCGGCACGTTCGCGCTTCTCTACTTCGGCGGGTTCACCCTGAACACGATGACCTTCGGTGGCCTCGCCCTGGGCGTGGGGATGATCGTCGACGCCGCGATCGTGGTGCTGGAGAACACGTACCGGCACATGGAGCGCGGGAAGAGCCGGATGCAGGCGGCCGTCGACGGCAGCGAAGAAGTCTGGTCCGCCATCCTCGCTTCCACGTTGACGCACGTTGCCGTCTTCATCCCCCTGCTCTTCCTGACGGGCGTGTCCAGCATCATGTTCAGGCAGTTGTCGGTCGTCGTGATCTTCTCGCTATCGGCGTCGCTGTTCGTCGCGGTGACACTGGTGCCGGTGCTCTGCTCGCGCCTGCTCAAGCTGCCGAAGCCGGTGGAGGAACGCCGCGGTCCCGTGGGGCGCATCTACACGGCGAGCGAGCGTGCGCTCGAAGGGCTGGACGACTGGTACCGCAGGATGCTTCACCTCGCGCTCCAGCACCGGCCGACCGTCCTGTTGAGCGGCGCGGCGATCTTCGTGCTCGCGATCCTTCTGTTGCCCGGCATCCCCTTCGAGTTGATGCCGCAGACCGACGAGGGGCAGGTTAACGTCGACGCGGAGCTGGCCCTCGGCACGCGGATCGAGCGGACGGATGAAGTACTCCGTCGGCTCGAGCAGATGGCGCGCGAGGCCGTGCCGGAGGCCGTCACGGTGCTGGCGCAGGGCGGCGGCGGCGCGGGCGGACCCGGCGGGGGCGGCGGGTTCGGCGGCGGCGGCACCCACCGCGCGTCGCTGAACATCGTGCTGAAGCCGAAGAACGAGCGCACCCGAACGAGCGACGAGATCGCCCAGGGCCTGCGGCGTCAGTTGAGCGGCATTCCGGGCGTCACGATCCGCGCACGGGCCACCGGCGGCAACATGCAGATGAACCGGATGCTCGGGGGCGGCGGCGGCGGCGACAGCCGGTTCGCCCTGGAGATTCGCGGCCACGATCTGACTGATGCGAAGCGGCTGGGCCAGCAGGCCAAGGTCCTGATGGACGCCACGCCTGGCATCGCCGACGCCCGCATCGGCCGCGACGAAGGCCGGCCCGAGTTGGCCGTGCGGGTCGATCGGCAGAAGGCCGCGCTGCTCGGCCTGACGGTGACCGGCGTCGCCAATACGCTGCGCACGAACGTCGCGGGCACACAGGCGGCGTTCTTCCGCGAGCGCGGAAACCAGTACCCGATCATCGTGCGGTTGCGCCAGGAGGACCGGTCGCGGATCGACGATGTGAACCAGATCCTGCTCAGCACCACCAGCGGGCAGGTCATGCAGGCGAAGAACCTCATTCAGGTCGGCGCCGAGCAGGGGCCGGTGCAAATCGAGCGGAAGAACCAGGAACGCATCATGCGCGTCAACGCCGAGGTCGAGACGGCCCTGAGCGACGCGGTCCGGGCGGTCGAGCAGCGGCTGCCCGGTCTCAACGTGCCGCCCGATTTCGCGGTCGGATTCGGGTCGGAGGTCGAGGAGCAGAGCAAGGCCTTCCGGCAGCTGCAGCTCATGCTGATCCTCGCGATCGTGCTCGTCTATGCCGTCATGGCCTCGCAATACGAGTCGCTGCGGGATCCGTTCATCATCATGTTCTCGGTGCCGCTGGCCGCCATCGGCGTCGTCGCGAGCCTGATGCTGACCAACACGGCCTTCAGCGTCCAGGCGTACATCGGCGTCATCATGCTGGCGGGGATTGTGGTGAGCAACGCGATCCTGCTGGTCGACTATACGAACGTGCTGCGCCGCAGGGACGGCCTGCCGCTGCGCGAGGCGGTCGAGCTCGCCGGACGCACCAGACTGCGTCCGATTCTGATGACGAGCGGGGCCACGGTCCTCGGCCTGCTGCCGATGGCGCTCGGCTTTGGCGAGGGCGCCGAGCTGCAGGTGCCCCTGGCGCGTGTGGTCATCGGCGGCCTGACGACGTCGACGTTGGTCACGCTGGTCTTCGTGCCGACGGTGTACACGCTGTTCGAGGAGGGCCTTCCCGTGTTCCGCAAGAGACCGCACGTCGAGACACCGCAGCCGACAGCGGCGGTCTGAAGGCGTGCGCTACGACCAGGCGAAAGGACGATTCGTGAAGCGGTTGGTGCTCACGCTGGTGACGATCGGGGTCCTGATGGCCTCGGGCGGCGCGTATTACAAGTGGCGCAACGGAGGCGAACAGGTCCAGGTCAGTACGTCGCCCGTCCTGCGAGGCGACGTCGTGAGCACCGTCGGCGCGACAGGGACCCTGGACGCCGTCACGACGGTGCAGGTCGGAACCCAGGTGTCCGGGACGGTCAGAGAGCTGAACGCCGATTTCAACTCGCTGGTCCGCAAGGGTCAGGTCATCGCGCGCCTCGATCCGTCGCTGTTCGAGACGCAAGTCGAACAGTCGCGTGCCAACCTCGTCCGGTCGCAGGCTGACGTCGAGCGCCTGCGCGTCTCGCTCGACGACGCCCGAACCAAGTTGAAGCGAGCCGAGGAGCTCTCCGGCCGAAACCTCATCCCGCGCAGCGAGCTCGAGGCATCGCAGGTCGCGGTCAAGGCTGCGGAAGCGCAGCTCCGGTCCGCGCAGGCGCAGGTCACCCAGGCCGAGGCGTCGCTCAACCAGAGTCAGGTCAACCTGCAGCACACCGTCATTTCGGCGCCGATCGACGGCATCGTGATCTCGCGCAACGTGGACGTCGGCCAGACGGTCGCCGCCAGTCTCTCGTCACCGACGCTGTTTCTCCTCGCCGCGGATCTGACGAAGATGAAGGTGAGCGCCAGCATCGATGAATCCGACGTCGGTCGCATCCGCCCCGGCCAGCACGTCCGATTCAGGGTTGATGCCTATCCCACCGAGGAATTCAGAGGAACGGTCCTGCAGGTGCGGCTCCAGCCGGTCGTTGTTCAGAACGTCGTGACGTATGCGACCGTCATCGACGTTCCGAATCCCGAACTGAAGCTCAAGCCCGGGATGACGGCCAACGTCACGATCGAAGTCGCACGGCGTGACGACGTGTTGAAGGTGCCGAACGCGGCATTGCGCTTCCGCCCCACCACCGAGATCTTCGCGGCGTTGAAACAGACGCCCCCGAACGACGGCGAATGGCGCGGTGGACTCGGAGCCCCCGGGGGGGGCGGTGGCAGACGCGACTTTCAGCGTGGCGGCGGTGAGGGACGTGGCGCTGGGGCGACCGCCGGTGGACGCCCGACAGGCACGTCCGGCCCGTCTCCACCCAGCTCGCTCCCATCCGACTCCGCCCCCTCTGTGGCGCAGAACGTTGGTTCTGCGCGAGATGCGCGAGGGGCGGATCAGCAGGCGGGCGGCCAGCGTCAAGGCGGTGGGCGCGGCGCCGACGATCCAGAGCAGCGCCGGCAGTTGATGGAGCGGTTGGAGAAGATGCCGCCGGAGGAGCGGGAAGCGTTCTTGAAGCGGATGCGCGAGCGAGGCCGCAGTGGTGAATCGGGTCAGTCTGGACGCGGCGAAGGCGCCGGGCGCGGCGGTAGTGGCCGATCGGATCGTGCCGGTCGGACGGAGGCGAGGTCTGATCCGGCGGCGCAAGCCACCCCTCTGCGCAAAGAGGGCGCGACGACGATCGATTCGCTTTTCGGTCCCTTGCCAGCAGTGGAGACGTCCGGGCGCGTGTGGATCTACGTCAATAACCAACTGCAGCCGGTCCGGCTCAGGCTCGGCATCGCCGACACCACGCACACGGAGGTCATCAGCGGCGATGTCAAAGAGGGAATGCCACTCGTCACATCCGTTTCGACGGGAGCGGAAACTGCTACTTCCGGCTCGGGCCGCTCACCCCTGATGCCCCAACGGGGCTTTGGACCCGGTGGCGGTGGGCGCAGTCCTGGAGGCGCGGGAGCTGGGAGAGGAGGATAAATACAACAATCAATCACCAAATCTTCAATCCCTCAAATCATCAATGTAGATTCGACTCATGCCCCCCGTTATCCACACCCACGACCTCGTTAAAACCTACGAGCTCGGCGAAGTACAGGTGCGCGCGCTTCGAGGTGTGAGCGTCTCGATCGAGCGCGGCGAGTTCGTGGCGGTGACGGGCCCGTCCGGGTCGGGCAAGTCGACGTTCATGCACATCCTCGGCTGCCTGGATCGGCCGACGAGCGGAAAGTACCTGCTGGAGGACCGTGACGTCTCGCGGCTGTCGAAGGTCGAGCTTGCCGCGATTCGCAACCGCAAGATCGGGTTCGTCTTTCAGGGCTTCAACCTCCTTCCCCGCACGACTGCCCTCGAC
>JACQTH010000209.1 GCA_016210935.1 Acidobacteriota bacterium
AGGGCAGGTAGGGCGGGTAGGGCAGGTAGGGCGGGTAAGGCAGGTAGGGGGTAAGGCAGGTAGGGCGGGTAAGGCAGGCAGGGCGAGTGGGGGAAGTGAGGAGGAGTCGTGGCTTCCGCCTTTAGGCGGAAGAAAGCGCAGGTGAGCTGGTGAGGCAGGTGGGACAAGTGGAGGCCAGACGAACATCAATCTGACGGCGCGACGCGTTCGAGCAACGCGCCGACGAGAAAAATCGAGCCGGTCACCAGCAGATGCGGGCCGCGCGTCCAGGCGCGCGCGAGCGCCCGCTGTGGATCCGGTTCCACGTCGATCGGGAGCGCGGCAGACACGCGCCGCGCGACGGCGGCGAGCTCGCTCGCGGGCAGGGCCCTCGGGTTGCCCGGTTCTGTCGCCACGAGCCCCGCGACCTGCGGCAGCAGCTCCTCGAGCATCCCCACGGCATTCTTGTCGCGCATGACGCCGAACACGAGAGGAAGCCTTCGATTCGTCTCGGCAAGGAAGCCGGCGAGGGCGCGCGCGCCGGCAGGATTGTGAGCCGCGTCGAAGAGCACCGATCGGCCGTCGGGAAATCGCCGCACGTCCAGGCGGCCTTTCCAGACGGTATGAGTCAGTGCGTACTCGATGGCCTCATGCGGGATCGAGAATCCCTTGTCCCGAAGTTCCTCGAGCAGCCGAATCGCCGTGATCGCGTTGTCGATCTGATGGCGTCCTTTGAGCGCAAGCACGAGCGGTCCGTACGTTGCGTTTCTCGTCCGTACGGTGATCTCGAGATCGTCATCGACCCGGCGGCTCGTGGTTTCGACAGCGTCCGACGCGAGAACAAGGGTGGCGCCACGCTCGGCGCAGACGCGGCTCACGACCTCGGCGACCTCCGGGTTCGGATCGCCCAACACGACCGGCATGCCCGGCTTGATGACGCCGGCTTTTTCGAAGGCGATCTGGGGAAGCGTGGTGCCCAAGAACCGCTCGTGATCGAGCGCGATGGTGGTGATGGCTGCCGCCAGCGGCGACGCGATGTTGGTCGCATCCAGCCGCCCCCCCATCCCGACCTCGAGCACGGCGAGATCGATTGACGAGAGACGAAACAGCTCGAACGCGATCGCCGTGGTGGCCTCGAAGAAGGTGGGCGCCGCCGTGAGGGTGCCGCGCGCGACCAGGTCGTCGATGACCGCCAGGACGTGTGTCGTGACCCGTTCCAGCTCGCCCGTCTCGATCTCCTGACGCCCGACGACAAACCTCTCTTCGAGACGAGCGAGATGGGGTGAGGTGTAGAGGCCGGATCGATACCCGGCGGATCCCAGCGCCGCGTCAACCATCGCGCTCACCGATCCCTTGCCGTTGGTGCCGGCCACGATGATCGCGGGGTACGTGAGCTCGGGATGGTGAAGGGCCGCGCAGAGTGCCCGGATGTTCTCGAGGCCGAATTTGATCCCCAGCTTGTCGAGCGCCAGCAGCCTCGGAATGCCTTCGCTCAATCAGGTGGTCTCGGCAGCCGGAGCCGGCATCTCGGGGGCCCCGGCCGGTTCTTCGACAGGCGGCGAGACGAGGGGCCGCGGCACGGAGTCGGCCAGCATGAAATCGAGCGCCCTTACAATCGTCTGCTTCAGTTCCCGGCGATCCACCACCATGTCGAGCATGCCATGCTCGAGCAGAAACTCGCTGCGCTGGAAGCCGGCCGGCAGCTTCTGCCGGATGGTCTGCTCGATGACTCGTGGGCCGGCAAAGCCGATCAGGGCTCCGGGCTCGGCGAGGTTGAGGTCGCCGAGCATCGCAAAGCTGGCCGTCACGCCGCCGGTGGTCGGATCGGTCAGGACGGAGATGAACGGAATGCGCGCGCGATCGAGCTTCGCGAGCGCCGCGCTGATCTTCGCCATCTGCATGAGCGACAGCGCCCCTTCCATCATGCGAGCGCCGCCGGAGCAGGCGACGATGACGATCGGAATGCGCCGCTCGAGGGCCCGTTCGATGGCCCGCGTGATCTTCTCTCCCACCACGACGCCCATGCTGCCGCCGATGAACCCGTATTCCATCGCGGCCACGATGGTATTGAACCCTCCCACGCGCCCCGACGCGACCATGACCGCGTCGTTCATTCCGGTTGCCTCGGCGCTGGTTTTGAGGCGCTGCTTGTACGGCTTGGTGTCCGTGAACCCGAGCGGGTCGGTCGACATCAGCCCGCCATCGTGCTCGGTCCAGTCATCGTCCAGCAGCGAGCGGAGCCGCTCCTGCGCCGTCATCCGGAGATGGTGCCCGCACTTCGGGCAGACGTTGAGGTTGGCGACGAGATCCTTGTGATACAGGATCTGCGCGCACTCCGGACATTTCTTCCAGAGGCCTTCCGGAACGCGGCTGGCCTTCTCCTTCGAAGCGGCGATCGGCTTCCGCGCCTTCTTGAACCAGGCCATGAAACGACTATATCAGCTAAGGAGCGAGAAGCCAGGCGCCGACTGATGTCCTCGCCAGGCGACTGAAGGACCGTCCCTCGGCTCCGGCAGACGAACGCTCGCCGATCCCGGATTCCGCGTATCTCAAGGAAATCAACGAGGCGTACCATCACTTCTTTTTTCATTACACCGAC
>JACQTH010000210.1 GCA_016210935.1 Acidobacteriota bacterium
GCGCAGCGGGACGATGGGGAGCGTCTCGTAAACTTCCATTCAGATCCTTGGTTCTAGGCTTCAGGCTTCAGGCTGCGGGCTTTGGGCTCCGGGCTCTCCGAACCAAAGCCTGTAGCCGAAAGCCCAGAGCCTATCCAGCCTTCTCGATCAGCGTAATCGGCTGCTCCTTGGCTTCCACGACTTCGCGTGTGATCACGCATTCTCGGACTTTCTTCTGGCTGGGCAGCGAATACATGATGTCCAGCATCAGGTCCTCGATGATCATCCGCAGGCCGCGGGCGCCGATCTTCCGCTGCAGCGCCGCGTCGGCAATCGCCTCCAGCGCGTCGTCGGTGAACCGCAGCTTCACGTTTTCGTACTCGAGCAGCTTCTGGTACTGACGCGTAATCGCGTTGCGAGGTTGCGTCAGGATCTGGATAAGGGCCGCCTTGTCGAGCTCGTGCAGCGTCCCGACGACCGGCAGGCGGCCGACGAATTCGGGGATGAGACCGTACTTGATGAGATCTTCCGGCTCGACCTGTTCGAGCGTGGTCCCGATGTCCTTCGCGCGGACCGGCTTCACGTCCGCTTTGAACCCGAGCGACTTCTTCCCGATCCGCCGCTCGATGATCTTGTCCAGACCGACAAACGCGCCGCCGCACAAGAACAAGATGTTGGTCGTGTCGATCTGGAAGAATTCCTGGTGCGGGTGCTTGCGGCCGCCCTGGGGCGGCACGTTCGCGACCGTGCCTTCCAGAATCTTCAGCAGCGCCTGCTGGACGCCCTCGCCCGAGACGTCACGCGTGATCGACGGGTTCTCGTCCTTGCGGCAGATCTTGTCGACCTCGTCGATGTAGATGATGCCCTGCTGGCACTTCTCGATGTCGCCCCCCGCCGCCTGCAGCAGCTTGAGGATGATGTTCTCGACGTCCTCGCCGACGTACCCGGCTTCCGTCAGGGTCGTGGCATCGACGATCGTGAACGGCACCGACAGGAGCTTCGCCAGCGTCTGGGCCAGCAAGGTCTTCCCGGTCCCCGTCGGGCCGATCAGCAGGATGTTCGACTTCGTCAGCTCGATGTCGTTCCGGCTGCGGGCCTGCTTCTGAATCTCGATCCGTTTGTAGTGGTTGTAGACGGCGACCGCCAGCTTCTTCTTGGTGCGGTCCTGGCCGATGACGTACTCGTCGAGGAACTTGCGAATCTCCTGGGGGGTCGGAAGGGCCGACCGGACGCCCCGGTTCTCGAAGCGGTTGTCGTCCGCGATGATGTCGTTGCAGACCTCGACGCACTCGTCGCAGATGAAGACCGTCGGTCCGGCGATGAGCTTGCGGACGTCGTTCTGGTCCTTGTTGCAGAACGAGCAGCGCAGAATCTCGGAGTCGCCTGTCTTTTTCACCATAATCGGCCTGTCGGCCGACAGCTCTCAGCTTAGTCGATAGTCGGTAGTCATTAGTCGTTAGTCGAGAGCCCCCGGACTGTCGACTACCGACCATCGACTAACGACTAGGCTGGGGGCTATCTAGGCCCGCTTCCGGATCACGTCATCAATGATACCGTATTCCTTGCCCTGCTCCGCCGACATGATGTAATCGCGCTCGGTGTCGTCCTGGATTCGCTTGATGGACTGCCCGGTATGGTGCGCCAGTATCTCGTTGATGCGCTCGCGCGTCCTGAGGATTTCGCGCGCGTGGATATCGATGTCCGTCGCCTGCCCGCCCAGCCCCGACATCAGCGGCTGGTGAATGATGATCCTCGAATTCGGCAGCGCGACGCGCTTGCCCTTCGTTCCGCCGGCCAGCAGCACCGCAGCCATCGAAGCCGCCTGCCCGAGGCACGTCGTCTGGATATCGGGACGAATGAACTGCATCGTGTCGTAGATCGCCATTCCGGCGCTGATCACCCCGCCCGGGCTGTTGATGTACACCATGATGTCCTTCTCGGGATCCTCGGACTCGAGAAAGAGCATCTGCGCGATGACGAGGTTCGCGACGTTGTCGTCGATGGCCGTGCCGATGAAGATGATGTTGTCCTTCAGGAGACGCGAGAAGATGTCGTACGCGCGTTCTCCCCGGCTCGTCTGCTCGACGACCATCGGGACCAGCTGCATTGTTTCACGCGAGCGTGACATAGTCGACCATGGGAAGTCGGTTAGCAGGCCCCCCCGTGCAAGGCCGCACGCCTGGAACCTCAACCCCGAATCCAGTAAAACTGATGACAGGGACGCTGGGAAAGCACGCGGAGGCGGGCTGTTGACTACTCCGCCGCGATTTTAGCATGCGACAACAGAAAGTCAATTGTCTTCTCCCGGCGTAACCCCGTGTACAGGCGGGACATCCCGCCTTCCTTCTCGAGCTGGGCCCGCACCGCCGTGGGCGTCCGCTCGGTGCGTTCCCCATACCGCTGAATCTCCCGATCGATGTCCTCTTCGGTCGCGACGAGCGACTCACGCCGCGCGATCTCATCGAGCACCAGCGTACTCCGAACCGCGTCGGTGGCGGACTCGCGCTGGCTCTCGCGAAACGCCGCCCAGTCGATCTCGGCCGTCCGGGGATCGACGCGCTGTTCCATCAGCCGCCGCGCCAGTTCTTCCACGCGACGATCCAGCTCGCGTTCCACGAGCGCGTCCGGAACAGCGTGTGCGACACGGCCCGCGAGCTCCTTGAGCAGATCCCCGCGCAGGCGCTCGTTGGCGTCCTGCTCCGCCTGACGAACCAGATCGTCCCGCACCCGGCCTCTGAACTCCGCGAGCGACTCGAACTCGAGATCTCTCGCGAATTCGTCGTCGAGGTCCGGCAATGTCCGCTGCTTGATGTCGCTCACGGTCACGGTGTACTCGACGTCGCTGCCGGCCAGATCCTCGACGGCGTAATCCTCGGGATACCGAACGGTGAAGGTTCGCGTCTGGCCAATCGCCATCCCAATCAGCTCATCGTCGAACCCCGGCGGATTCGCGGGCGCACCCAGCTCGATCACGATGCTGTCCCTGTGCTCCGGCGCCCGGCTGGCGGCCGGCCCCGTCAGCGGCCGGCGATCCAGCGACGCGCTCAGGATGTCGCCGCGATCGACGCTGCGCCCGACCACCGGTTCGTACCGGGCCGCGCGCTCGCGCAGCTGCTGCATCGCCCGATCGATGTCCGCGTCCTCGACGCGCACCGGCGGCTTCCGCAGGGACAAGGTCGCGTAGTCGCCTGGATCGATCGCCGGCAGCGTCTCGAACGTGGCCGTGAACCTCAGCGGCTGACCGTGTTCGACGGTGACGCCGGTGATCTCCGGCGTCGCCACGGGCTCCAGTCCACGCTCGCGCAGCGCCTCGTCCACCGCCTTCGGAATCAGCTCGTGCGCCACGTCATGGAGTATCTGATCACGGAACCGCTGTTTCGCGAGGGCCGGGGGTACCTTACCGGGTCTGAACCCGGGGATGCGAGCGGCGCGGCTGTAGCGGCGGGCCAGACGGTCAATCTCGCCGTCCACCACCGCGCTGGGAATTTCGACGACGAGGTTCTTTTTCGTTTCGCTTACGTCCACGACGTCTGTTTTCATGGATATCGGTCCGGGACGAACGGTCAGGTAGGCCGGGATAAGGGCTTCAGGCTGCAGGCTTTAGGCTTCGGCCTTCGAGGCTCCTAGCTCGACTTTGCGGGACCCATATGGAATCCGGCTGGTGCCTGAGACCCAAAGCCGCCCTTCGACTCGCTGCGCTCGCTCAGGGCATTCGACTCGGCCTGCCATGAGCGAGGCCTCGGCGGAGCCGAGGCCGAGTCGAATGGTGCGAAAGGGGGGAGTCGAACCCCCATAGCCTTTCGGCTACCGGATCCTAAGTCCGGCGCGTCTGCCAGTTCCGCCACTTTCGCGTGTCACGACCTTACCGAAGCCAACCACAGAGCACACAGAGCGCACTAGCGCGGGTGAGCCGTGTGTTTGGTTGCGGCTCAGCCGCGCTGTGTTCTCC
>JACQTH010000193.1 GCA_016210935.1 Acidobacteriota bacterium
CTGGCGGGGTTCGGCATCGCGGTCGTCGGCGCCACGCGCCCGTTCCGCTGGTTGCTGTCCGTGCACATGGCCGCGAGCATTGCCGGCGCGACCGTATTGGTGTGTGCGCTTGCCGTTCGAATTCGGGCTGTCGCCAGCGCAAGGCGTCGGTGGGCGCTCGCGACCGCGCTTGCGGTCGTGGTCGCGTCATCACTCGCGTCGGCCATCGCGCGAACCGGCCACCAAAAGACGACTGACGCGCGGTACACGATCCGCAATCCCGCGCGTGTACCGATCAGCATGGACGAAGAAGGCGGCGGCCCCGCCGGCCCCTTCTTTCCTTCGTCCGCCGAAACGAACGTCGGCGGGATCGTCTCTGCCGGGTTCCTGATGACCAGCGAAAACTGCGGCCGGTGCCACCGCGACATCTATGAACAGTGGCGGGCGTCGGCGCATCATTTCTCGTCGTTCAACAATCAGTGGTACCGGAAGTCGGTCGAGTACATGCAGGACGTGGTTGGAACCCGACCGTCCAGGTGGTGCGCGGGATGCCACGACCATGCCGTGTTCTTCAACGGCCGGTTCGACCGGCCCATCAGAGAGCAGGTTGAGACGCCGGAAGCACAGGCAGGCCTGGGGTGTGCGTCGTGTCACGCCATCACGCATGTCAAGAGCACGATGGGCCAGGGCGACTTCGTCATCGAGTACCCGCCGCTTCACGATCTTGCCGCGAGCGAGAACCGGTTGGTGAGGGCCGCGCATGACTATCTGCTGCGGATCGATCCGCAGCCCCATCGGGAGACGTTCCTCAAGCCGTTTCATCGCAACCAGACCCCGGAGTTCTGCGCGTCGTGCCACAAGGTGCATCTCGATGTCCCCGTGAACAGCTATCGCTGGATTCGTGGCTTCAACGAGTACGACAACTGGCAGGCGTCAGGCGTGTCGGGTGAGGGCGCGCGCTCCTTTTATTACCCCGCGGCGCCGCAGCGCTGCGCCGACTGCCACATGCCGCGCGTGGCATCGAACGATCCGGCGGCGAAGAACGGCAGAATCCGATCCCACCGGTTCCCAGGCGCGAACACCGCGCTGCCGTATGTGAATCGCGACTGGGAGCAGTTGAGAATCACGCAGGATTTTCTCCGCGACGGTCAGATCTCGATGGACATCTTCGGCCTCGTGCGGACGCCGGAGCCGAGCACCCGCGAGATCGCGGCGGCTGCCCGCGAGCCGGAGCTCTCGACGACTTTCGCGCAGGGTGAGGAATCGCTTTCCGCGAGCCCGCGCATCGCCGCGCCGCCGCGCCCCGGCACCCTTATTGCGCCGCTTGATCGTGTGGCCGCGACCGTTCGTCGCGGGGAGTCGGTGCGGATCGAAACGGTCGTGCGCACCCGGAAGGTCGGACACTTCTTTCCCGGCGGCACGGTGGATGCCTTCGACGTCTGGGTCGAGCTCGAGGCGATCGACGATCGAGGCCGCACAATCTTCCACAGCGGGGCAGTCGAGCGCGATGGCGCGGGTCCGGTCGAGCCGGGGGCGCATTTCTATCGCAGCCTCTTGCTCGACGAGCACGGCAACCCGATCAACAAACGGAATGCATGGATGGCGCGATCGGTGGCCTACGTGCGGCTCATCCCGCCGGGCGCGGCCGACACGGCGCACTACCGGCTCGAGATCCCGGAGGACTGCGGCGACACGATGACGCTTCGAGCGAAGGTGAACTATCGCAAGTTCGCGTGGTGGAACACCCAGTGGGCCTTTGCCGGCGTGCGCGACCCTGACACGCCTCGGTTCTCGCTCGGGCCCGGTCATGATGACGGTCCGTGGATCTTTTCCGGCGACACGTCCCGGGTGTCCGGGGAGATCAAAGCGATTCCCGATATCCCGATTACCGTCATGGCTTCGGCAGAGGTGACCCTGCGAGTCCTGCCGGCGGATGCGCCCGTTGCGCCGTCACAACCTGTTCTGGATCCGACCGTGCGCGAGCGATGGAACGACTACGGCATCGGACTGTTGTTGCAGGGCGATCTCAAGGGTGCCGAGGCGGTGTTTCTGAAGGTGACCGAGATGGACCCCGCCTATGCGGATGGGTGGGTCAATGTGGCGCGGGCTCGTATTCAGGAAGGTGACATGACCGGCGCGGAGACCATGCTGCGGAACTCGCTCACGATCGACCCGACGCTGGCCAAGACCCATTTCTTTCTCGGCCTGGCGCTCAAGGGCCTGGGACGCTACGACGAGGCCCTGACACATCTCGAGACGGCGGCGGCCCGATATCCGCGCGACAGGGTCGTCCTCAACCAGATCGGGCGAGTGCTGTTTCTGAAACGGCGGTACGC
>JACQTH010000194.1 GCA_016210935.1 Acidobacteriota bacterium
GAGTCGCACTGTGAGTAGTTACGCGCCCCCTCGGCGCCCTTCATTATCTTGACCAGCCCGCGGTAAGTGTTCTGGCCGTGCCCGGCCGAGATACCCTTGGAGACGATGGTGCTCCGGGTGTTCTTTCCCAGGTGGATCATCTTCGTGCCGGTGTCGGCCTGCTGCCAGTTGTTCGTCGTCGCGACCGAGTAGAACTCGCCGACGGAGTTGTCGCCCTGGAGGATGCAGCCCGGGTACTTCCAGGTAATCGCCGATCCCGTCTCGACCTGGGTCCACGTGATCTTCGAGTTCACGCCCTGGCACTTGCCACGTTTCGTGACGAAGTTGTAGATGCCGCCCCGGCCCTCTTTGTCGCCGGGGTACCAGTTCTGGATCGTCGAGTACTTGATGGTCGCGTTGTCGTGCGCGACCAGCTCGACAACGGCCGCGTGAAGCTGGTTCTCATCGCGCATCGGCGCGGTACACCCCTCGAGATAGCTGACGGATGAGCCCTCGTCCGCGATGATGAGCGTCCGCTCGAACTGGCCGGTGTTCATCGCGTTGATCCGGAAGTACGTCGAGAGCTCCATCGGGCACCGGACGCCCTTCGGGATGTAGGCGAACGATCCGTCGCTGAAGACCGCGGAGTTCAACGTCGCGAAGAAGTTGTCCGAGTACGGCACGACCGAGCCGAGATACTTCCGCACCAGATCCGGGTGCTCCCGCACCGCGTCGGAGAACGAGCAGAAGATGATGCCCAGCTCCGCGAGCTTGGCCCTGAAGGTGGTCGCGACCGAGACGCTGTCGAACACCGCGTCGACGGCCACGCCCGCGAGCAGCTTCTGCTCCTCGAGAGGAATCCCGAGCTTCTCGAACGTCGACCGGATTTCCGGATCGACCTCGTCCAGGCTGCTCAGCGCCGGCTTCTTCTTCGGCGCCGAGTAGTAGACGATGTCCTGGTAGTCGATCGGCGCGTACTTGACGTTCTGCCACGTGGGCTCCCTCATCGTGAGCCACGTGCGATACGCCTTCAGACGCCAGTCGAGAAGCCACTCCGGCTCCTGCTTCTTCGCGGAAATCAGGCGGATGATCTCCTCGTTGAGGCCCTTCGGAACCGTCTCGGTCTCGATGTCCGTGTAGAAACCGTACTTGTACTCGCGGTTGGCGAGCTGTTCGATGGTCTGCGTTGCGGTACTCATTAATGATCCTCGGGGACCAGGGACGAGGGGCCAGGGACCAGGGAGGAAACGCGCCAAAACGGTCTGGCCTTCCTTCCCCCGGTCCCTGGTCCCTCGCCCCTTGCCCCTTTTACAAGTCCCTGGCCCCTCGTCCCTGGCCCCTCGTCCCTCTTACGAAACACTGAACGAATGTCCGCACCCACACGTGCTCTTCGCCTGCGGATTGTTGAAGACAAATCCGCGGCTGATGAGATTCATGTCATAGTCGAGGACCGTGCCGTCGAGCACGCGCAGGCTGCGAGGATCCACGAAAATCCGCGCGCCGCCGCTGCCCTCGAACACCTGGTCCCCCTCGCGGTGCTCCTTTTCCCACGCGAACATGTACTCGAAGCCGGAGCAGCCGCCGGCTTTCACACCGACGCGCAAGCCCCCGCCGGCGAGACTGTTCTTCGCCAGGAGTCTCTGGATCTGAATCGATGCGTTTTCGGTAAGTTCGATCACAGGCCACTTCCCCGCATTACTGTCCCGTTCCCACTGTCGCTTCACGCCCAGGTGAATGAAACATCACGGGCGAACTGACAGCGCTGTCTGCCGCCAGATCCGCGACGCTGCTCTCCGACAGCGCGCTCACGATCCGCTTCTTGATCCGCCACAACGGATCCCGGACGTTGCAGCGCGAATACTGGTCACAGCTCTCGTCGACCTCTGAGCAGGCGGTCATCGTCAGCGGGCCGTCAATCGCCTCGATCACCTCGGCCACCGAAATCTGCGGCGCGGGGCGCGACAGCTGATAGCCGCCGTGGATCCCCTGCTGCGAGGTCAACAGCCCCGCTCGCGCCAGCCGCTGGAGAACCTTCGCCAACAGCTCGACCGGGATGTCATACGCCTGGGAGATTTCCCGCGTGCTGGCTGCCCGGAGGGGGCCGTTGACCGCGAGGTGCTTCATCGCCATCAGCGCGTAGTCGGCCCGTTTTGAAAGCCTGAGCATGAAAAAACCCAAAAACCCTAAGGGATCAGGGGCCGGGGGCCCGGGATCGGTTTGGCTTCCCTGGATCCCCCAATCCCCGACTGGTTTAGTCGTATTTTAGCAACGGTGGGAAATCGGATCAAGTTGGTCGGATATTGACTGAAGAGCCTCCCGGGGTTCGGGATTTGGGGTTCGGGATTCGAAGGTTTACCCGTGTCTTTCGAATCCCGAATCCCGACTCCCGTCAGGGAGCCTGAACCGCCAGGACGCGAACGAGAAACGCCAAGATATCCGCCCGCTCTTCGATGGTCTTGTTGAGCGCGGCGCCGGCGCCATGCCCGGCTTCGGTTTCGATCCGGGTGAGGATCGGGGCGTCGCCCGCCTGAGCTGCCTGCAGAGCTGCAGTGAACTTATGGCTGTGCGCCGGGAACACGCGGTCGTCGTGGTCGGCCGTCGTGATGAGGGTCGGCGGATACTTCACACCTTTTTTGATGTTGTGGAGCGGCGAATACTTGATGAGCGTGTCGAATCCTTCTTTCGTCTCGGTGCTGCCGTAATCGGACGCCCAGGCCTTGCCGATCGTGAAGTTGTGGAACCGCAGCATGTCCATGACGCCGACCTGCGCGACGGCGGCGCCGAACAGGTCGGGCCGCTGCGTGATGCAGGCGCCCACCAGC
>JACQTH010000188.1 GCA_016210935.1 Acidobacteriota bacterium
TCACCGGTGGCTCATGCGCGCGAAGATCGCGGTCCTTGGCGAAGAACATGTAGTAAGGCAGCTTCAGCCCGGTGTGCAGGAAGGTTCCAGACGAGGCGAGCGTCAGCAGGAGAAAGATCGCCGGCAGGTGCGACTCCCCCGCGGCGGACACCACCATCGACTTGCTCACGAAGCCGCTGAAGAGCGGAACCGCGGAAATGGCGAAGGCCCCGACCATATAGAGCGCGAACGTGACGGGCATCGTCTTGTACAGGCCTCCCATCTCGTTCAACTTGCGCAGGCCGGTCACCTGCAGGACGGCGCCTGCGCCCATGAAGAGCAGCGCCTTGTAGAGGATGTGCGCGAACGCGTGAGAGGTTGAACCATTCAAGGCCAGCTCGGTGCCGATTCCCACGCCGCACACCATGTAGCCCACCTGGCTGATGATGTGATACGCAAGCAGCCTTCGCGCGTCGTTTTCGAGAACGGCGTACACGACGCCGTACACGGCCATGCCCGCGCCCCACCAGATGAGGATCTCCGTCCCCGCGAATCCGCGAATCAAGGCATAGATCGCCGACTTGGTGGTGAAGGCCGTGAGAAACACGGCGCCGGTTGCCGTGGCTTCCGGGTAGGCGTCTGGAAGCCAGGCGCCCAGCGGCGGGACGGCCGCGTTCACGAGGAAGGCGACGAGCACGAGCGTCGCTGCCGCGCTGCCCGCGTACGCCGACATGTCGCCGAATGTCAGCGAGCCGGTCTGGGACCAGTGGATCGCCATCCCGCCCAGCAGGCACAAACCACTCACGATATGAACCATCAGGTAGCGAAACCCCGCTGCGACCGCCGCCGGCTGGCGGCGCAGCCACACGAGAAGCGTGGCCGAAACCGCCATCAGCTCCCAGAACAGGAACAGCGACAGGAAATCTCCGGCGAACACAACGCCCAGCGAGGCACCGGCATACGTCAGCGCCGCCATGTGCTGCGCGACGTCATTCACATGAAGCGCGTAGATGATCCCGATGACCGTCAGAAGGCTGAAGACGTACGAAAACACCAGGCTGAGCTGATCGACGCGTCCGAACACCACGTCCCGTCCGAGGATCTGCACGACTCCGTACGTTCCCGGCTCGAGCAGGAAGCAGCTGATCAGCGCGACGGCGGGGAGCAGCACCAGGTAGAGGCGTCCGGTTCTACCTTTGAGGAACGGCAGGATCCATGCGCCGAGAATCAGGACCAGCCCCGGGTGCACCCACTCAACGGTCATAGTAGTTTTCCGGGCGCACGAGCCCCAGCTTCCCCAGCAGCTTCGACACCACGATGATGGCCACGCAGGCGGCCAGGCCGTAGAGAGAGCCCCAGGCTGGAAGATCCTCGAACCAGAAATGGGCGTGGTCGGACCCGAAAAGACGTGGGCCCACGATCTCAACGAGCGCGATGGCGGCCAGGCTGGTGTGGAAGAACTTCACGGCATCACCTTCCCGGCCAGATTCAGGACAAAGTCGGGATAGAGCCCCAGCAGCAGGCTGGCTACAGCGGTGAGGACAAGAGGGACGGCGATCCACGGCACCTCGCGCACATCGTGTTGTCCGGCATCCGGAGGCTCTTCGAAGTACGACTTGTACACAATCGGGCCGAGATACCCCGCAGTGAGGAGCGAGCTGGCAAGCAGGACACCCAACAGCCAGGGGTTTCCTCGTTCGAGCGAGCCAAGGGCCAAGTACCACTTGGAGACGAATCCGGATGTCGGAGGAACGCCTACGAGGCTCAACGAAGCGATCGCAAACGCCGCCATGGTCCACGGCATCTGCCTGGCGAGCCCCGAGGTCTGGCTGACCTCGGTCTTGTGCGTCGAGACGTAAATCGAGCCCGCACAGAAGAAGAGCGTGATCTTGGAGACGGCGTGATTCGTGAGGTGCGCGACGCCCCCCAGCACGCCACTCGGAGCAAGCAGCGCGCCTCCCAGGACGATGTACGAGAGCTGACTGACCGTCGAGAACGCGAGCCGGGCCTTCAGGTTGTCCTGCGCGAGGGCCAGGAGCGAGGCGAGGAGAATCGTCACCGACGCCATCACGAGCGCGAGCGTGTCTGCGCCGAGGTTCCGCATAGCCGCGGGCCCGAACACGAACAGGAACACGCGAAGCGTGGCGAAGACCCCGGTCTTGACGACGGCCACGGCGTGCAGGAGCGCACTGACGGGAGTCGGCGCGACCATCGCGGCCGGCAGCCAACTGTGGAACGGCATCAGGGCGTTCTTGGCAAAGCCAAACAGAAACAGCGCAAAGA
>JACQTH010000007.1 GCA_016210935.1 Acidobacteriota bacterium
AAGAGGTGGACGTGGCGGCGGGCGCGGCGGGGATCGCGAGCGTGATCGCGACGCGGCCCAGCGCCGGCCGATGTTCCGCCGGCGCAAGGTCTGCAAGTTCTGTGCGGACAAAATCGACTACATCGACTACAAGGACACGCGGATGATTTCACCGTTCGTGCCGGATCGCGCGAAGATCCTGCCGCGGCGCATTTCGGGTGTCTGCGCGAAGCACCAGCGCAAGCTGCAGACGGCGATCAAGCGCGCGCGGCACCTGGCGCTGATCCCCTTCGCAGTGGAGTAGTTTGCACGGGTTGGGTTCGAATGCCACCGATTTCGAAAGGCAACCGCGGAGCGCGCAGAGCACGCAGAGATCTCTTGCCTGAGCGCCTTTTAGTCCTTCGACGTGGCGCCGCGTAGCGGCGCAGTCTCGACAGGCGGCCGAAAACCCAACCGGGGCTTGAACGGCACGGTACAAGGACGCGGGTTGAGTTTTCGGCCGTCTGTCGTGACCGCGCGAGCCTGCAAAGCAGGCTCGCCCACGTCGAAGGACCTCTGCGCTCTCTGCGTTCTCTGCGGTTGCATTTCTTCGGAATCCTGATGGAGTTCGTCAATGATCGAAGTGATTCTTCGTGAACACATCGAAACGCTGGGTCGCCGCGGGGACGTCGTGAGGGTCGCCGACGGCTACGCGCGCAACTACCTTCTCCCGCGCAAGCTGGCGCTCCCCGTCACGGAAGGAAACCGGCGGCGAATCGAGCACGAACGGAAGCTCCTCGAGGTCAAGGAGGCGCACGAGAAGCAGCAGGCTGAAGCGCTGGCCGCGCAGATCGCGCAGGTCGAGCTCGTGATCGAGCGCCGGGTCGGCGAGCACGACACGCTCTACGGCTCGGTGACGTCGGCTGACATCGCCGACGCCCTCACCGCAAAAGGCTTCGAGATCGAAAAACGCCGAATCCAGCTGCCGGAGCCGATCAAGCAGCTGGGCGAAGTCTCGGTCCCGATCAAGATCCATCGGGACGTGACGACGCCGGTGAAAGTTCAGGTGGTAGCCCTAAAGAGTTCGTGAATTGGTGAACGGGTCGCCAATTCACCAATTCATCCGTTGCCTGCTACACTCTCTCGGTCCCCGCCATGGCCGACGTCGTCACTGCCGTCGAACGGACCCTTCCGCACAACCTCGAAGCCGAGCGGGCGGTCCTCGGGGCGATTCTTCTCCACAACGACGTCTTCAACCAGGTCGCGCAGCTCGTCGACTCGCGCGATTTCTTCCGCGACGCGCACCGCCGCATCTTCGACTGCATGGTCTCGCTCAACGAGCGCGGCGAGGCCATCGATTTCGTCACGCTCAAAGAGGAGCTCCGGCGGACCGGCGACATCGAAGAGGCGGGTGGGCCGGCGTACATCGCGGCGCTCACGGAAGGGATGCCGCACGGCTCGAACGTCGAGTACTACGCGCGGATCGTTCGCGAGAAAGCGACGCTCCGGAACCTCGTGTTCGCGGCCAACAACATCCTGGGGAAGGCGTACGAGGCCGGAGAGGAATCCGACCTCATCCTCGATCAGGCCGAACAGCTGATCTTTCAGATCGCGGAGGGCCGCATCCGGCAGGGGTTCGTGCCGATGCGAACGCTCGCGCACGCGAGCTTCGAGACGATCCAGCAGGCGTACGAGCGGAAGCAGCTCATCACCGGCGTGCCGACCGGCTTCATCGATCTCGACGAGATGATGGCGGGGCTCCAGCCGGCGGACCTGATCATCATCGCCGCGCGGCCTTCGATGGGGAAGACCAGCCTCGTGCTGAACATCGCGCAACACGTCGGCACGAAGACGGGGATGACGGTCGGCTTTTTCAGCCTGGAGATGGCGAAGGAGCAGTTGTTCCTGCGGATGCTGACGTCGGAGGCCGGCATCGACGGTCATCGCCTCCGGACCGGCTTTCTGGGCGACAAGGACTGGACGAAGCTCGCACAGGCGCTCGGGACCCTGGCGGAAGCCAGGATTTTCATCGACGACACGCCCGCGCTCGGCGTGCTCGAGATGCGCGCGAAGAGCCGCAGGCTGATGGGCGAGCACGGCCTGAATCTGATCATCGTCGACTACATCCAGTTGATGCAGGCCCGGGGCCGTCAGGAGAACCGGACGCAGGAGCTCGGGTCGATCTCGCGCGCGCTGAAAGGGCTCGCGAAGGAGCTGAACATCCCGATCGTCGCGCTGTCGCAGTTGAGCCGCGCGCCGGAGGCGCGCTCCGACAGGCGACCTCAGCTCTCGGACCTGCGCGAATCCGGGGCGCTCGAACAGGACGCGGACGTCGTCGTCCTGATCTATCGCGAGGATCAGTACAAGCAGACGGACGAGAATCAGGGGATCGCGGAGCTGATCGTCGCGAAGCAGCGGAACGGGCCGACCGGCACCGTGAAGCTGGCGTTCCTGCGCGAGTTCACGCGGTTCGAGAACCTCGAGATGAGGCGGTAAACTTCCGCCTGAAGGCGGAAGCCACGAATGTCCGCGTTCCTCGTGGCTTCCGGCTTTAGCCGGAAGATCCCCGTGCCCATTCGCTCCACGCGCGCCGACGTCAATCTGAACGCCCTCCAGGAGAACTACCAATCCATCACCCGCTTCCTCGCTTCAGAACGTTCGCCGTCGGGGATCGTTCCGGGCATCATTGCCGTCGTTAAAGCCAATGCCTACGGGCACGGCGCGGAGCGTGTCGGCCTCGCATTGCAGCAGGCGGGGGCCACGGTTCTCTCCTGCGCCGATATCGAGGAAGGCGTCGCGCTTCGCAAGGCCGGCGTCACGACCCAGGTGCTGGTTTTTGGCGCGCTGAGCGTGAGCGACCTCGCCGGTCTTTTCGACTACAACCTGACGCCGACGATCTCCACACCGTTTGCCGGGCGCGCCGTGGCGGCCGAAGCGCAGGCGCGCGGCACCGCCATCAGGTACCACCTGAAGATTGACACCGGGATGAATCGCCTCGGATTTCGTCATGACAATCTGCAGCGAACCCTTCCCGACCTGGTGGAGAGCCCGCAACTCCGGCTCGAAGCGGTCTACACGCATTTCGCGACCGCAGACGATCTCGATCACCCGCTGTTCGACAAGCAGCGCCGCCGCTTCGATCGCGTGCTGTCGGAGTTGAAAGCCCTGGGTGTCACACCGGCGATCGTTCATGCGGCCAACAGCGCGGCTCTGCTGCGCGACTCGCGCGTCTGGTATGACATGGTCAGACCCGGTCTGCTGCTCTATGGAGTCGTGCCATCGCCGCTCGCCACCACGATCGCGCTGGAACCGGTGATGACCATCAAGAGCCGGATCGTCGCCGTCAAGGGCATCCGGCCCGATGAAGCGGTCGGCTACGGCGCGCAGTTCATGGCCGACGAACCGAAGACCATCGCGGTCGTGCCGGCGGGCTACGCCGACGGCCTCGATCTTCGAATGGCCGGCCGCGCGTCGGTACTGGTCGGCGGCCGACGGGTGCCGATTGTAGGGTCCGTCTGCATGGACATGATCATGCTGGACGTCACCGGACTTCCGGTGAATCCTGGCGATGAAGTCGTGATCATCGGCACCCAGGGGTCGCAGTCGATCACCGCGCGGGAGACGGCGTCCGCGATCGGCACGATCCCGTACGAGCTGTTGTGTCGGGTGGGGAGCAGAATAGAGAGGGTGTACCCATGAAACCTCCCAAGACTCTCTTCGTCTGCCAGGAATGCGGCGCGCAGTCGCAGAAATGGTTGGGGCGCTGCGCCGAGTGCGGCGCCTGGAATTCGCTGGTGGAGGAAAGGCCGGAACCCGCGACCTCGGCGCAGGCGCGGGATCGCTACGCGCTCGCGGCTGGCGGCGCCGGCGCGAAACTCTACGCCGACGTCGAGCTCGCCGACGCGAACCGTCTGACGACCGGGATCGACGAATTCGACCGTGTGCTCGGCGGCGGCATCGTCCCGGGCTCGCTGGTCCTGCTCGGCGGCGAGCCGGGCATCGGCAAGTCGACGCTGCTGCTCCAGGCCGCCGCGCGTTTTGCCGCGAAGGTTGGACCCGTGCTGTATTCGTCGGGTGAAGAATCGGATCATCAGGTCAAGGCACGTGGCGAGCGCCTCGGCATCGGGCGCGCGCCGCTCTATTTGCTGGCGGAAACCTGTCTCGAACGGATTCTCGAAGAGATCGCGCGACTCAAGCCCGCGCTTCTCATCGTTGATTCCATTCAGACTGTCTTCTCGGTGAAGCTGCAATCCGCGCCGGGTAGCATCGGGCAGGTTCGCGAGAGCGCGACACAGCTGCTCTTCACCGCGAAAGGCCAGAACGTTCCGACCTTTCTCGTCGGACACGTGACGAAGGAAGGGAGCATCGCAGGCCCCAAAGCGCTCGAGCACATCGTGGACACGGTCCTGTATTTCGAAGGCGAGCGCCACCATTCACACCGCGTCGTCCGGGCGGTGAAGAACCGGTTCGGATCAATCAGCGAGATCGGCGTGTTCGAGATGGCGGGCGACGGCCTTCGTCCGATTGCGAATCCGTCGGGCCTTTTCCTCGCCGAGCGGCCCGGGAGCTCGCCGGGATCCGCGGTCCTCTGTTGTCTGGAAGGATCCAGACCGCTGCTCGTCGAGGTTCAGGCGCTCGTCACGACCGCGCTCTTCGGAAACGCGAGGCGCACGGCCGCCGGATTCGATCACAACCGGCTGGCGCTTCTGCTGGCGGTCCTCGACAAGCGAGCGGGCCTGCCCCTGGCGGGGGAGGATGTGTTCCTCAATGTGGTCGGCGGCCTGAGCGTCGACGAACCGGCGGCCGATCTGGGGGTCGTGGCGGCCGTGGCGTCGAGCTTCCGCAATCGAACGGTGACACCGCGCACGGCCGTGTTTGGCGAAATCGGCCTGGCGGGCGAAGTCCGGGCGATCGGACACTCGTCCAGACGGGTCAGCGAAGCCGCACAGATGGGCTTCTCCCGCTGTGTTCTGCCGCACGGCAACCTCGACACGCTGGAGAAACCGCCTGACGGCTGCGAGCTGGTCGGGGTCAGAACGGTTTCCGAGGCCATCGAGGCGTTGATTGAATAGGGTGCCTGAGGTGCCTGAAGGTGCCTGGGGTGCCTGAGGTGCCTCGAGTGCCTGGAGCGCTTGTGGAATAACGCCTCACACGCACTTTAGTCACCCTAGGCACTTCAGGCACCTTGGGCACTCTGAGGCGTCGAGAGGCCAAGCTGCTAGAATGTCCGCATTCATCCGCGTGGGACACCTTTCATACCGGAGATCCCATGATGTGGTTTCTTCTCGCACGGTTGCTGTTCATCGCGGGCGTCGCCTATGCCGCCGCGAGCCTCGTGCCGCTGCCGGGAGGACCGGTGGCGAACGGCGCGTACGGTGTCGTCCTCGCCGGAATCGCCGTTCTACTCGAATCGCGGCTTCGTGAAGCCGACCTCAAGTATCTGGTCGGTGCGCTCGGCGGCGGCGCCATCGGCCTGGGGCTCGCCAAAACCATCAACGCGGCGCTGATCTGGACCGATCCGGGCGATCAACGCACGGCGTTCTTTCATTCCTTCCTGCTGCTGGCGCTCACGTACCTCGGGTTGATCATCGGGGCGAGAAAAGCCGAATGGCTCGAACCGTCGCGCCTGCTGAGCGTGTTCCGATCCGCCGGCCCGCAGCGCCGTTACAAGCTGCTGGACACGAGCGTCATCATTGACGGGCGGATTGCGGACGTCTGTGAGACCGGCTTCATCGACGGCACGCTGCTGATTCCGCAGTTCGTGCTCAAGGAGCTGCAGCTCGTCGCCGACTCGGCCGACGCGCTGAAGCGCAACCGCGGCCGGCGCGGTCTCGACATCCTGCACAAGATTCAGAAAATGTCGGGTGTCGAGGTGATGATTTCCGATTTGGATTTTCCCGAGATCCGCGAGGTCGATCTGAAGCTGATCGAGCTGGCCCGCACGGTCGGCGGAAAAATCGTCACGAACGATTTCAACCTGAACAAGGTCGCGCAGCTTCGGGGCGTCGAGGTCCTCAACATCAACGAGCTGGCGAATTCGCTGAAGCCCGTCGTTCTGCCGGGCGAGATGATGAAGGTCTTCATCCTGAAGGAAGGCAAGGAATACAACCAGGGTGTCGCCTACCTCGACGACGGGACGATGGTCGTCGTCGACAACGCGCGGAGGATGATCAGCAAGACGATCGACATCGTCGTCACCAGCGTGCTGCAGACGACCGCGGGCAAGATGATCTTCGGGCGCTTCATCGAAGCGCCCACGCCGACGACACATCCGCCCGTGACGACGGCTGATAAGACAGAGCGGCCCGCTGGCGAGCGGATGGACAAGGATCGTGTCGAGCGGTCCGAGCGAACGGAGCGGGCGCGGCCGGCGTGAAGGCGGCCTTCCACTGGTGCCGGACCGTCTTCTTCCTCATCCCCACCATCACCGCCTATACGATCGTGCTCGGGTCGTTGTCGGTGCTGTCGAGCCTGTGGCCGGGCGGGCGCGGGAGCTTCGCGCACGGATGCGCGCGCGTGTGGTCGTGGCTGATTCTGGCCACGACCGGCATTGACGTCGACGTTCACGGGCTCGACCGGCTTCAGCGGCGGACGACCTACGTCTTCGTCTCGAATCACCAGAGCATCTACGACATTCCCGTGTTGTTCTGGTCGCTGCCGTTTCAGCTTCGGATCATCGCGAAGGAATCCCTCGGACGGATTCCGTTTCTCGGATGGCATCTGCGGCGCGCCGGCCATATGCTGGTGGATCGCCAGAGTCCGGACCGCGGCCGCATCCTGAAGGATGCCAGGCGGCTTGCGGGCGACGGCGTCTCGCTCATCGTGTTTCCCGAGGGGACGCGCAGCCGCGACGGCGCAATCGGGCGATTCAAGGCAGGCAGCTTTCTGCTCGCGTTGGAATCGGAGCTGCCCGTCGTTCCGGTGACGGTGACGGGAACCTGCCGGGTGATGCGGAAAGGAGAGTTGACCGTGCGGCCGGGGCACGTTCAGATCGTTGTGCACGAGCCGATGGCGCCGCCTGCGGCTGCGGGCAAAGGCGTGAGGGACGCGAAGCGGCTGGCCGCGCAGGTGCGCGAGATCATTCAGTCGCCTCTGAAAGCGGATCGTCGTCTCGAATGAAAGTCGCTGCCATCATCGCCGCGGGAGGACGAGGATCCCGTTTTGGATCCGATCGGCCGAAGCAGCTCCTCGACATCGGCGGGCGCAGCCTGCTCGAGCGGAGTGTCACCGCTTTCGCCCGGCACGCGGCTGTTCACGAACTGGTGGTGGTCCTCCCGTCCGACCTCGTGGCGGATCCCCCGGCACATTTGAAGGGAACCGCCAAACCGCTTCACATCGTGGCCGGCGGCGCGCGCCGGCAGGACTCCGTGCGAAACGGCTTTGCCGCGGTCAGCCAGGAAGCCGAGTTGATCGTGATTCACGACGCGGCGCGACCCTTCGTCAGCACTGCCTTGATCAGTCGCACGATCGAGGCCGGTGGGCGCTTCGGGGCCGCGGTGGCCGCGATGCCCGCGAGCGACACGATCAAACAGGCCGCGGAGCCGACCATCACCGGAGAGCCGCGAGTCGTCACCCGGACGCTGTTGCGCGAACAGATCTATCTGGCACAGACACCTCAAGCCTTTCGACGTGACATCCTGATCGAGGCGCTGGCGCTCGGAGCCCGCGACGTCGACGCGACAGACGAAGCGATGCTCGCCGAACGGGCCGGCCATCAGGTCCGTCTCGTCGAGGGCGAGGCGTCGAACATCAAGATCACCACCCCCGAAGATGTGCGGATCGCTGCGGCGATCCTCGGATCGGGGAGCAGACCTGCCGCCTCCGCCGAGGCTACGGCGAGCCTCGCCGAAGCGCCCTTCGCGCGAAGGCGGGAAGGTCTGCGCGACGAATCAGGAACATCAGCGCGCGCGGCTCGGGTTGGAACCGGCTACGATCTCCACCTCCTCGTCGCCGGCCGCCCGCTGGTGATCGGCGGCGTGACCATTCACTCGGATCGAGGCGCGCTCGGCCACTCGGACGCTGATGTGATTTGTCACGCGATCACGGACGCCATACTGGGCGCGGCGAGCCTCGGCGACATCGGCCGGCACTTCCCTGATTCGGACGAGCGGTGGCGGGGCGCTTCGAGCCTCGACCTGCTTCGCCGTACGGTCGATCTCGTGGCGACACATGGCTTCGAG
>JACQTH010000226.1 GCA_016210935.1 Acidobacteriota bacterium
GCACGATCAAGGCCTTTCGCGAGGAATACGAAGCGCACATCCGCGAGGGCCGGTGCACAAGCCCGGCGCAGTCGCGGCCGCGGCAGCCGGTCGCGGCGCATTGAGAAGAAGAGTCACCACGGAGAACACAGAGACCACAGAGAGAACTATCGAATCTATAGTTATGAGTTTTGAGTGATGAGTTTTGAGTACGCAAACGGCTCAGAACTCAAGACTCAGAACTCAAAGCGAGACCGACTGATTCTCTCACAGAGAAATCACATTGTTATCTCTGTGATCTCTGTGTTCTCTGTGGTGAATTCGTGGAGAGCAATCGGTGATTCCGACGTTCATCGCCCAGATCGTCCTGCTGCTCTTCGTCTTCCACATGCTGCTCATCGCCGCCGCGGCGATGGTCTACGCCGAGCGGAAGGTCGCCGCGATGATCCAGCAGCGGCTCGGACCCTACCTGGTCGGTCCCCGCGGTCTGATGCAGCCCTTTGCCGACGTGATCAAGCTGATGTTCAAGGAGCAGCTTCGTCCGCTCGGCGCCGACCGCTTCCTCTTCATGCTCGCGCCCGTTCTCTCCGCGGTGACCGCCTTCGCCGCCTTCGCGGTCGTCCCGTTTGGCGCCGAGACCACGCTCTTCGGGCTGCTGGAAGAGCCGATGCGCCTGCAGGTCGCCGACATCAACGTCGGCGTCCTCGTGATCTTCGCGATCGCCTCGATGGGCGTCTACGGAATCGTCCTGGCGGGGTGGAGCTCGAACAGCAAGTACTCGCTCCTGGGCGCGCTGCGGTCTTCGTCGCAGATGATCAGCTACGAGCTCTCCTACGGCCTCGCGCTCGCGTCGGTGCTGCTCGTCGGCGGCTCGCTGTCGCTCACGGAGATCGTCGATCAGCAGGCCGGCACCTGGTGGGGATTCCTTCCACGATGGCTCGTCGTCTTGCAGCCGCTGGGATTCCTCATCTACATGATTGCCGGGATCGCCGAGACGAATCGCGCGCCGTTCGATTTTCCGGAGGCGGAGCAGGAGCTCGTGGCGGGCTACCACACCGAGTACAGCAGCATGAGCTTCGCGATGTTCTTCCTGGCCGAATACATCAACATGGTCACCGTCTCGGCCGTCGCGGTGAACCTCTTCCTGGGCGGCTGGCACGGGCCGTTCCTGCCGGAAGCGTTCGGCTGGATCTGGTTCCTGATCAAAGTTTCCGTTCTGCTGTTCGTGTACATCTGGATTCGCTGGACGCTTCCACGTTATCGCTACGACCAGCTCATGGCGTTCGGATGGAAGGTCTTGCTGCCGCTCTCCGTGCTCAACCTGATCGTGACGGCCGCCGGAGTAATCTACTTTGCCGTTTGAGCTGATGCTCTTCTATCTGTTCGGCGCCGCGGCGGTCGCCGCCTCCCTGATGGTGATCGGCCAGCGGAACCCGATGTACAGCGTGTTGTTCCTGATCGCATCGTTTGCCGCGCTGGCAGGGCTCTACGTGCTGCTCGATGCGCCGTTCGTCGCGGTCATCCAGATCATCATCTACGCGGGCGCCATCATGGTGCTGTTCCTGTTCGTGGTGATGCTCTTGAACGCCCCCCAGGAAGACATCAGCCGCGTGCGCGTCATGGTTGCGCCGAGCACCCGCCGGATTGGCGCGCTGCTGGTCGTCGTGCTGCTCGCGGAGCTCGCGTGGGCGCTGGCGACAGCGGGAGAGCGTGAAGTCTGGGTATCTGCCGAGGGGTTGCCCGAAGGCGAGTCGTCTGTGCGGGCGCTCGGCCTGACGCTCTTTCGCGATTACGCCTTTGCGTTCGAAGTCACGTCGGTGCTGATTCTGGTCGCGATGCTCGGAGCGGTGGTGCTGGCGAAGAGGGAGCTGTGAAGGTGCAAGGTGCAAGGTGCGAGGTGCAAGGTGCGAAGCGGAGGCCTTGGCAATACCCGTCTGCAGTTTTGCACCCTGCACCCTGCACCTTGCACCCTGCACCTCTGATCTGCACCTTGCACCCTGCACTCTGCACCCTGCACCCAAGACAACCATGCCCCCGCTGACGCACTACCTGGCGCTCTCCGCGATGCTCTTCGCCATCGGGACGATGGGGGTGTTCTTGCGGAGGAACGTCATCACGATTCTGCTGTCGATCGAGATCATGCTGAACGCGGTGAACTTGTCGTTCGTCGCGTTCGGTCGGTACCTGGGCACGATCGACGGCCAGATCATCGTGTTCTTCGTCATCACGGTCGCCGCGGCCGAGGCGGCCGTCGGGCTCGCGCTGGTGATCGCGCTGTTTCGGCATCGGGAGACGTTGAATCCCGATGCGTTTACGAGTCTCCGATGGTGACGGGACCAGCATCTTCGTGGCTTCCGGCTTTAGCCGGAAGATCCGGGCTGCGAGCCTTCCGCCTGAAGGCGGAAGCCACGAGTCAGGCGCAAGACGCGAGTCTGGCGGAAGACACGATTCCAGGTAACTAATGCTCGCCCTCATCCCCGGCCTTCCGTTCGTGGCGTTTTTGATCAACGCCCTGATCGGCAGCCGTCTATCCAAGACCATCTCCGGGTGGCTGGCGTGTCTGGCGATGCTGGGGTCGTTCGGCGTCTCGGTCGCCACGGTGTGGCGGCTGATAGCGATGCCGGAAGACTCCCGTGTCATCAGGGAGACCCTCTACACGTGGATCGCCTCGGGCGAATTCCAGGTCCCGTTTGCGCTGCTGCTCGATCCGCTCGCCGCCGTGATGATCCTGATCGTCACGGGCATCGGCTTCCTGATTCACGTCTACTCCACGGCGTACATGCACGAGGAGACCGACGCGGAGTACGCGCGCTACTTTTCGTATCTGAATCTCTTCGCCTTCTTCATGCTCGTGCTCGTCCTCGGCGCGAACCTGCTCGTGATGTTCGTCGGGTGGGAAGGTGTCGGCCTCTGTTCGTATCTCCTGATTGGCTTCTGGTTCCAGAAGAAGTCAGCCGCCGATGCGGGGAAAAAGGCGTTCATCGTCAACCGAATCGGCGATTTCGGCTTCATTCTCGGCATGCTTCTGACGTGGGTGACGTTCCAGACGATGAACTTCGAGGCGCTGGCGCGGGCGATCGCGCCGCTTCCGCCTGAAGCGACGTTCGGCACCTTGTCGCTCATCGCCGTGCTGCTGTTTGTCGGCGCGACGGGCAAATCCGCCCAGATTCCGCTGTTTGTGTGGCTCCCCGACGCGATGGAAGGCCCGACGCCGGTTTCCGCCCTCATCCATGCTGCGACGATGGTCACGGCGGGCGTCTACATGATCGGCCGCAACGCCGTGCTCTTCGCGCATGCGCCGCAGGTCCTGACGATCGTCGCGGTCATCGGTGCGGCGACAGCCTTGTTGGCGGCGACCATCGGTCTGGTTCAGAACGATATCAAGCGCGTCCTGGCGTACTCGACCGTGTCGCAGCTTGGCTACATGTTCATGGCGATGGGCGCGGGCGCGTTTGCGGCCGGGATCTTTCACCTCTACACGCACGCGTTCTTCAAGGCGCTGCTGTTTCTGGGATCGGGAGCCGTGATTCACGCGCTCGCCGGCGAGCAGGATCTGCGGCGCATGGGCGGACTGCGCCGGCATCTGCCGCTGACGTACTGGACGTTCGTCATCGGCACGCTTGCGATCGCAGGCGTGCCCGGCCTCGCGGGCTTTTTCAGCAAGGACGAAGTGTTGTTCCGGACGTACGTCGCGGGATATCCGGTTCTGTGGGGCGTCGGCATCGTTACGTCGTTTCTCACGGCCACGTACATGTTCCGCCTCGTCTTTCTGGCCTTCCATGGTGAGCCCGCGGCGCCAGGTGGGGCACGTGCGCCTGCAGCCATGGC
>JACQTH010000201.1 GCA_016210935.1 Acidobacteriota bacterium
GGGTGTCCGGTCGTCCAGGTCAGGAGATACACCACGATCGCTATCGGAACCGCCAGCGCCAGATGCCGGATGTGAGACGCCTCCCCCTGAGACGCGACGACTCTCGACGACCTGACCATCGCCGCCAGCAGGACGGCCGTCAGGGCGGTCAATCCGATCAGTCCGACTTCCGCCGCGATCTGCAGGAAATAGTTGTGCGCGTTCTCGCGCTGGCGCGGAAGCGCGGCGGGATCGGGGACGTACGCGGACACATCCTTGAAAAAGCGGCCGATGCCGATCCCGAACAGCGGGCGCTCGGCAATCATCGAGCCGGCGGCGCTCCAGAACGCGAGCCGCCCCTTCAGCCGTTCCTGCGCCGGCGCCCGAAGGTTGAGCGTGTAGAGCACGGTTTCGACATACGAATCCTCGTCGTAATAGCGCACGTCGCGCGCGGTCGCGTACACCGACAGCATGCCGACGCTCAGCACGAGGACAGAGGTCGCACCGGCCATCACCCGTGGCGCGTGGCGGGAGATCCAGGTCTCGTGTTGCAGCAGACGAAAACGCCAAATCGCCATCGCGTACACCATCAGCCCGATCGCCAGCGCCACCCAGGCCGACCGTGATGCCGTGAAGATCACCGCGAGCATCAACAGCACGGCCGCCGCGCGCCACGACACGCGCGACAGCCCGGCTCTTCGCATCGCCAGCCCGAGAACGATCGGCACCATCATGGCGAGGTACGAGCCCAGCCCGTTCACGTCGGTGAACGTCGCGTTGATCCGCGTGATGTTGGGATTCTGCTGGAGCCAGAACGGCAGCAGCCCGTGACCGGTCCACCACTGCGCCACGCCGAGGGCGGCGACGAGGGTGGCGCCGGCGGCGGCAGCCGTGACGAGCTGCGCGATTGATTTCCCGCTGCCACGATCCGGCGAATTCACCAGCACCATCCACATCACCGCCAGCCCCTCGATCAGCATCGCCCAGGCGGTGAGCGAGCCGAAGAAGTGATTCTGCGACTGCGCGACGATCAGATCCGTCCGTGCGAAATCGTGGATTTGCCGGAGCAGCGCGCCGATGCCGTCGGTGGTGAGATGCAGTGGATACAGAACGACGATGAGCGAGGAGGTGGCAATCGCGGCGAGCACCAGCGCCGGGCGGGTCGCACCTGAGTCGTGGCTTCCGGCGTCTTGACTGATGACCTTGCGCAGGAGCGCCGGCAGCAGAATCCCGAACAGCAGAATCTCGGCCGGGGCAATCAACGGCCATCCGAACCAGGCCGGCAGGGTGGGGACGAGCGGCGCAACGACAAGGAAGCCGAGAAGGCTCCACCACGGCCAGATCCAGGCTGCAACGGGAATCAGGATCCAGGCGGCTCGAACAGCGACCGGCAGTGACTCGAGGCTGAGGAATGCCGGGATGGGATAGAAGACAATGCCGCAGAGAGCCAACAGTGCGAGCGTGCGAGTGGCGAAGGTGCCCAGCGTGCCTAGAGTGCCTAGTGTGCCCGGGGTGCCTGGGGTGCCTGGCGTGCGTGGGGTGCCTGGAGCGCCTGAGGGAGCGAATTGCACCCCCTCGGCTTCAGGCATCCCCCGCACCTCAGCCACCTTTGGCACTTCAGGCACTCCAGGCACTTTAGGCACCTCAGGCACTCCACGCACTCTCTAGTCTTTCGATGAAGGCAAATACAGTTCTCGAATGTCCGCGCGCCGCCGCAACCGCTCGAGCCAGTCAGCGACCAGGGCCTCGCGCCGTTCCTCGCGCAAGCGGCTGCGCGCCGCAGGGCTCGCCTGCTCGAACGTCGCCAGTCCCTCCCGGTCGAACTGCGCCTGGTGGGCGCGGTAGTACGCGGCGACCTCCTCCTCGGTCGGCTGTGCCGCACCGCCGAAGCGCTGATCGAGATAATTGTCGATCCGAAGATCATCCCTGATGAAATCCCGCAGCCGCGCGGCGGTCATGCCCGTGCCCGCGAGCGTGGCCTCGACCGCCTGCCCTGCCGAAACACGTTGCCGCACATCGGCGAGCCCCCGTTCGATCGCGGCCGACGCGGGATCGGGCGCCGCGTACCGATTCGCTTCGTTCAGGATCAACTGGCGCTCGATCAGCCTCGCGACCACGCGCGCGACCGGGTCGCCGCCGGCTGCCGCCGGCGTCACGAGTTGGAACGCCGTGGCGGCCCGAACATCGGACAGCGTGATGACTTCGCCCGACACGATCGCCAGCACACGATCGAGCAGGACCTCCTGCGCCCCGGCGCCGACGGGCCGAACAAGGCAACCGCAGAGCACGCAGAGCACGCAGAGATTCTTAAGGTCTGCGCTACGACTCAATCCGCGAATCCCGAACCCCGAATCCCGAATCCCGGCCCAATCCATCAGAAAGCCTGCCCAATACTGATATGCAGCACCGGCAGACGCTCCGGCCTGCCGCCGATCTCCCGCCGGTCCAGCGCGAATCCAAGATCGACGCGGATCGGACCGACCGGTGATCGATAGCGGAGCCCGAACCCGACCGCGCCCCGAATCTCGCCGAAATCGAAATCGTCGACCTGCGCGAACACGTTGCCCGCATCGATGAACCCGACCGCACCGAGGTCGCGCCAGACCGGCAACCGGATCTCGGCGTTCAGAATCATCAGCGCGTTCCCTCCGCGAGGGAACCCGTCGACGTCGATCGTTCCCGCTGCGCCCAGACGATCGAGGACAAATCCCCGGACCGTCGTATCGCCGCCTGCAAAAAACCGTTCGCTGGCCGGGACGTCTTCGACGATTTCCACGATCGCCGTGCCCTCGGGCCCGGTGGCGGGCACCTCGCGCGCAAACCCGTCCGCCAGCCCGAGGCGGGCGCCTGCCGCGAACACGATCGGCCGCCGCCCCGGCAGACGCCGGTAGGTGAACCCCTGCAGGAACGTTTTGGAGAACCCGACTTCCGCGCCTATCGCCCGCGCCGTGAGTTGTCCGTCAATCCCAATCAGCGTGCCTTTGGTGGGCTCGAGCGCATCGTCCCGGGTGTCGCGCAGCATTGAGCCGGCGATCGAGGACAGTCGGACGTTCGGGAAGATCCGATCGATCAGGAGGCGGTCTCCCGTGTTGAACTGTTCATCGAACAGCTCCGCGCGATCGAACGAGTACCGGCCGACGACGCTGACACGCGGCGTGAGGCGCTGGGCGAGCTCGAGCCTCGCGCTCCGCCGCCTGAAGTTGAAGCTGGATCGGACGGCCTGCTCCAGGACGCCCGTGATCTGGCCGTCCGCGTCCGTTCCGAAAATGTCCGGCTCCCGAAACACGCCGACGACGCGGTATTCGCGGAAGCTCAGGCCGCGTTTGGTCTCGCCGTCCGGCAGAAGCCGCTCGGCCGGCGGCCTGACGCTCACCCGGGTATACAGATTGACGGATCGATTCTTCCCCCAGAGATTGCGGCGTCCGATTTCAACGAACCCGCGGGGCGCGAACTCGAACCGTTCCGTGGCCCGGTCGGGGCTCTCGGTCGTCCGCCGGAGCCGCTCGCCGCCTTCGACCCCGCCGCCGAAGCCAAACGAGCTCACGGGCGCCTCTTCGACGGTGACGAGGATGTCGCGCCGCGTCTCGGTCCCGTGCTGCAGCTCGGTGATGTCGATGCGCCGAAACAGCCCGAGCGCGCTCAGACGCCGGCGGCTTTCGAGGACGGCCGTGATGCTCAGGGGCTGGCCGGGCTTCACGAGCAGCTGGCGCTCGATCGTGTCGGCGCTGGTGCGGGTGTTGCCGACGATCAGGACGTGATCGACGAAGATCTGCGGCCCTTCACGGATGAGGAATCGGACGTCCACGATCCGGCGGTCTTCGCTGAACCGGATGTCGGGATCGATCGCCACCAGCTGGTAGCCGCGGTCCCGGTACTCGAGCAGCACGCGATCGACATCCCTGACGACCTGCGGCCGGTAGAAGGGCGCGCCGGGCTTCGACAGCATCGCTTCACGCAGAACACCCTCTGAAACCGATGCGCTGCCCTCGATGAGGATCTGTCCCACGACCGTGCGGACGCGTTCATCGATCGTGATCCGCACGTCGATCTCCCGAAGGCCCGGCGAAGCGCTCCGCGCAGGATCGCGGAGCGACGTGCCGATCGCGACAGCGACATCCGCGTAACCAGCACGCTGGTAGTGGTCGGCCAGCGCTGCCCTCGTCGATTCGAGCTGGGCGTCAACGAACGGCTCGCCGGATCGCACCAGGATCGACGGCCGAAGGTCGTCGAGCGCCAGCGACTGATTGCCGCTGACCCGCACGTCGCCGACACGGAAGCGCGGGCCCCGCCGGATGTTGAACACGATCGTGAGCTGATGGTCCTCCTGGCGGGACGAGAAGTCGACGCGCGGGTCGCGGTAGCCCTGCCCCCTCAAGTACCGCTCGAGCCGAAGCTTCGAGTCTTCCAGCAAATCCTGGTCGGCGGAGCGTTCACGCGCGATCGGAACGAGATCGGCAAGCGCTTCAACCGGAAGGGGGTCGCCTTCGAACGCCACTCGCACCACAGGACCGAGATCGATCCGAATCGCAAGGTCCACCGTTCGCCCGTCCCCCGTTGACCGCGGGATCGACTCGACAGTGGCGCGATAGTGACCATCGGCTTTCAACTTGCGCGCGTAGCGATCCACCTGCTGCAGCAGCGCGGTCGCGTCGTAGGGGGCGCCCGGGTGCACATCGAGCTCGTGCAGCACGGTCTCGCGCGGAATCGGGCCCTGCACGGCGATGCCCCCCACCACCGTCCGGAGGCCGGCGTCCACATCCATCACCAGGACGGGACCCGCGCTCCGCTCGCCGGCTCCAATCTGCCGCGGCGCGACCGTGGCGCGGTCGAACCCGCGCTGCGCCAGAAACTCACGCAGCGCCAGCGCGATGTCGCCGGCACGACCGACGGGCGGCGATGCGCCAAAGCGTTCGACCACGGCGTCGCGGAGCTCCCGCTCCGGCAGCCCGAGGTGACCGCGCAACTCGATCGCTTTTACGGTCCGGAGGGATCGGAGCTCGTACCTGAGGGTCAGGCCGCGCCCGTCCGGGACCGCGTGGACGCGCACGTCTTCGAACCGTCCCAGGCCCATCAGGTGGACAATACTTTCGCGAACGTCCGGCAACGCGAGCGGCTGACCGACCTTGGTATCGATGAGGCCCACGAGCGCGAGGTCACTGAGCGCCCGGCCGTCGAGATCCAGGACCACGGCCGCGACCGGCTGGCCGGCCGGGAGCGTCTGGGCCGACAGTTCCGCCGTCACACACAAGGCCAAACCGCAGAGAACGCAGAAGGCGCGGAGCCCGTAAGAACAATGCAGCACGAAGACACCAAGACACCAAGACACAAAGAAAGAGGAAGGACTGTTTCGGACCACGCTCGGCGCGGCGCGCCGAGCGGCGGCCTTCGCGTCTTCGTGCCTTTGTGTCTTTGAGCTGCTGCGCTTTTGCGGCACCACGGGCATCAGAAGATTTTCCTGATGCGCACGTCGAGCGAGTACGTGCGATCTTCGTTCTGCGTGAGGATCCAGGACAGCCGGTCGCTCTCGTCGTACTCGAGCAGGATGATCTGATCGCGCGTCGACGAGCTGAGGCTTCGCGAGAACGTCAGATAGACCCGGTCCGAGATTCGTTTGCCAATCGTCAGGCGCGCGGACGGATTCAGGCGTGAGGACTGCAGGTAGGGATCATCGAACGACGGGGTGATTTGAAACGTGTCGACCCCAAAGGTCTGCTCGACGACGCGCCCGACCTCGGAGGAGATCGGCGACGCCAGCAGCCGCGCCGCGCGCGTCCGCAGCAGGTCCTGTTCCACGGCGTTCGGGGTGCGCAGCGCGCGCAGCTCCACATCCTGCGTCGAGCGCGGGTCGCCGAACAACAGCGTCAGGATCTCGGCCTCCGGCAACGGCGGGTCCGAATTGAGCTCCGCCACGAGCGCCTGCGTCGTCCCGGTCGCGCGCAGCGTGACGAGGTAGGTCTGGCCCGGCGCGCGCACGCGGGTCTCGGCTTCGACGTCGAAGAACGGCTCGATCGTGAACGGATTGGAAAAATCGATCGCGCCGCGCGTCACCAGGTACCGCCGGCCTTCGAACGTCACCTCGCCGCGCTCGATCTCGGCCCGACCGAACAGCAACGGCTGCTGATACGTCCCCCGCAGCTGAAGATCGGCGCTCGAGACGATCCGCGCCGTGTTCTTCTCGATCCGCAGCGTGGACGGCGCCAGGATCCGCACGTCGAACCGAAGTGGCACGGCACCTTCCTCAGCGGCCGCAGGAGGCGCGGGCGGCGTTTCTTTGGCGAACTCGAACAATCCGCTTTCGAGGTTGAAGGGCCGCTCGAACGTGGCGCTCGCGACATGGACCGTGCCGCTCAGCAGCGGCGAGTCGAGTGTGCCACCTAGCGTCAGATCCGCGTCCACGATTGACTGAAAGCCTTCTGGATACCGCAGGTGCATCCGTTCGCCGCTGGCCGTGATATACAGCTCGCCCGGCCTGAAGCCGGTGAGCGCAATCCGTCCGCCGAAGGTCGTCCGCCCCTCACCGACCGTGCCGACCAGCTCGTCGAGCGTGACGCCGTCAGCGGCCAGCGAGATGCGACCGTTCAGCCGATCGATCGAATGCGGCAGGACCAGATGGCGGATGCGGCCGTCGTAGATCTCGGCGCGCCCCGAAAAGACCGGCCGTTGCACGGGGCCCTGGACCGAGGCGATTACGGCGGCGCGGCCCGAGCTGTTCAGATCCCGCACGAACCCCTGCAGGATGCCCAGGTTCGCGTCGCCTTCGGCGCGGAGCCGGATTTGCTGATCGACCGTGTCATACGAACCGGAGAGATCCAGGCGCGTGTCCTGACCGACCAGCCGCGCGGCCTCGAGCGTCAGGACGCGATCCGACAGCGTCAGCCGGATGGGACCCTCGTTCGCGAGCTGATAATCGAACAGGCGCACATCCAGGGCCTCGACCGCTGCCTGCAGGTTCAACCGCTCCGGCGTCTCGAGCGGTCCTTCAATGCGCAGGACTCCGGTCGCGAGCACGGTCGTGAACGGCGAGAATCGTGGATCGAACGCGCGGAGGTACGGATCGACCGACGTCCGGTTGAACCGAAACGAGAGATCGGCGTCGCTGCCGGGCGTCAGCGCGATGCGGCCTGCCCCTGACGCCGCGAGCCTGGGCGACGCGGCGTCCAGCTCGATCGTGAGCTCCTGGTCTCGCACCGAGAGGCGGCCGATGACCTGACCGATCCCTTCGTCGCGGATGAACAGGTCATCGACGCGGAACCTGACATCGTAGCGCGGCTGATCGAAGGTGCCTCTGCCGGACGAGGAGAAGTTCACCAGACCGGTCAGCGGCGCCTTCGGATAGGACGTCAGATTCAAGGCCTCGATCGGCACGCGCTCACCGTCGGCGTCGAACGAGTACGTTCCGTTGAGACCGAGATACGCGGCCCCCGTCACGGCGCCGGTGGCCTTTTGGATCTTGATGCCGTCGAATCGAATGCCCGAACCTTCGAACCGGAGCGACGCCGACGCCCGTTGAAACGGCTCCCGGTAGGCCACGCCGTTCTCGATGATGGTGTCGCCGTATCCCTGGGGCCGCTGGTACCGGCCGAACAGATGGTAGTCGCCGCTCAACGTCCCGTCGACCTTGTAGTCGTCCAGCTCGAACGCGTGCCGCAGATCCGCGACAGGACGGCGGACGACCGAGAAGCGCGCGTTGATCTCTTCACCGCCGTCCCGCCGGGGATAGCCGAGCGAAAAGCGGCCCGCCGCGCGAATCTCCGATCCATCACGCCGCACGACGCCATCGGTGACATCCAGGTAGCTGTTCTCCATCACAATCGCGCCCGACCCGCTGCCCCACACGACATCCCACGCGCGGAGATCCTCGCCGGCAAACGTTCCCTCGACACGCGGCCGCGAGAAGGAGCCGACGATTCTTCCGTGAAATTCGCCTCGGCCGCCGATTTCAACGGCCCGCGTCGGCGACCCCACCGCCGTCAGCACCCCGGCCAGCAACCGATCGCTTTCCTGCCAGTCGGCGCTCAGGACATCGAAGGGGATGTCCGAGCGCTCCCCGTTCGCGGTTCGACCGTGAAAGCTCACATAGCTCGTCTCCGTCGCGAGATGACCGCGCTCGAGGTGAATCCATTCCGGATCGTACGTGTAGTCGAACTGGCCGCCGACCGGCACGTACCCGAGGGGCGCGCGGAAATGGCCGGTGAAGGTGCGGCCCGACGGCGGGGGAGCGCCAGGGCGCAGCAGATCGGCGTCCGCCGGCGCGGCCACGCGAAGCTCCCCGTTCCCCCGCCGCCCTGCAAACCGGCCGAGCGGCCACTCCAGCAGATGGCGGCCCGAGGCCCGCCCGATCACCCGCAGCCCTCTCGTTTCCAGAAAATCCGTCAAGCTCGCCAGGTTCACATCCGAGTAGGTGACATCGAAGCGCGCGAGCGCGGGACGGACGAGCCCCAGCGGCGCCATCGAGTAGCTGAATCGCGTCGAGCCTCCATGAAAACGTGAGCTGCCGTTGGAGATCTCGAAGCGATCGGGCAGCCACACCATCGAGCCGCGGACGTTCGGGACCTCGAACCGGTTCAGCCGCATGAGGTCGCTCGAGAAGTCCCCTGTGAGCCGGCGCCCGCCTTTGAACAGGTGAAACCGGCCGTTCACGGTCCCCAGGCCTTCGAGCGTGAAGTCCTGGCCGGCGAAAAAGATTTCGCGCATCCGCGGCAGCTCGACGCGCGATCGAAAGTCGTAGGTCTGTTCGGGCCAGCGGGTGAGATACGCCTCGCCGCTCGCCACCGTCGTCGCGCCGTCGGTCGTCAAGTCGATCCGATCGAGCTGCACGCGCCCGCCATCGAGACGGAACGACGCGTTCATCGCCGCCGTCATCGGCTCGAAGTCGCGAATCCGGACGGCCCCGCCCGAGAACGTGGCCTGCCCGCGGTAGTCGGCGAGACGCGCGAGCGTGAAATCCAGGTTCCGCGCGACGGTGCTCCAGGGCGTGCCGTGATCCTCGAAGGTGAACTGCCCTCGATAGGCATGGACCCACTGGACGGTGGTGGTAAAGCGTTTCGGACCCGACGGACGATCTGACGTGAATTTTGGAAAGTTGTGGCGGCCGTCGCGGAACGTTTCGACCAGCATTTCCCAGTCGGTCATGTCGACCGACTCGATCAGCACCTCGCGTTCGATCAGGGTGCGCCATCCCATCGAGACGGCAAGCCGTGTGGCGCGCAGGAACGGTCGATCGGTAGGACGCAGTCCTTCGATGACGAGATCTTCGACCACGAATCGCCCGGAGGCGAGGTGAACGCCGAGCTTTCCGATATGGATGCGGCGCTCGATCGCCTGCGAGCCTTGACGTTCGGCCAGCTCGCGCAGGCGAGGACCGAGATCGACCGTGAGCGTGGTGACCAGCGCGGCGGCGATCACGAGCGCGAGCACCGAGAAAAAGAGATACACGGCCCGACGTACGCGCCGGTAGACCGACCGACGCTCACGCGGGGCCTGGCTCTGTGTCCCTGAAGCCGCCGGCTCCGATGTGACGTCTTCGGCCGGCTTCTCCGGGCCGTCCTTCGCTCCAAGATTCAGCATGGTTCCGATGACTTTCGACTTCAGACTTCCGACTGCCGACTGCCCAGACCCCGCCTCTCAACCAGTAGTCAGAAATCTGATGTCGGAGGCCTAAAGTCTAGTCGGCTGACTAGACTTGTGACTTCAGACTTCCGACTTCTGACCATTAAGCTTCCAGGACCAGCAGGACACGTCCCGCTTCCACGAGCGTGCCCTCGGTTACGCGGACTTCCTTGACGTGCGACGCGGCCGCAGCTCGGAGCTCGTTTTCCATCTTCATGGCTTCGACGACCACGAGCGGCTGGCGCGTCTTCACCCGCTCACCGGGGGCAACCAGCACCCGCGCGATCCGGCCAGGCATCGGCGCCCGGATCTCCTGCA
>JACQTH010000202.1 GCA_016210935.1 Acidobacteriota bacterium
GAACGGACGGATCTTATCGACCACGGCCTGGACGCGCTCTCGTGAAACCATCTGAGGATGCTCCTTATTTGGTTGTCGTGGGGCCCCACCCCCACGACCTCCCACGGCTCGCGCGCACTCGCCGCGCTGATTTGCAGCAACGATCCGCTGAGAGCAACATGAATCTAATGTCCTCAAGCACTGTGCAACCGCAGTGCCACAGGGAGTATCACTGGCATGCTGTTGATAACGCCGGATTTCCGTCAGCACGTGTGAAAACGTGGAGGCATGAGCCCGCGTGGGACTGGGGAAAAACCCGCAGCCGTCGGGAAAAAACCTTCGGGCGGTCTATGATTGTTCCAGGCCGAACTTCTCAATCCGATACCGAATCTGATCGCGATTGAGGCCCAGGAGCGCGGCGGCACGCGTCCGATTACCGCCTGACCGACGGAGCGCCTGCTCCACCAGGTCACGCTCGAGCTGATCGAGATCCACGCCGCTGGCCGGGAGCTGGAACCCCTGTGAAATCGGGACACCGGGTTTGAGCATGGGGAACTCGCCGGACGGCAGCACGTCGCCCTCGGCCAGAATCATCGCCCGCTCGATCGCATTCCGGATCTCGCGAACGTTCCCGGGCCAGCCGTATTGGCGGAGACCCTGCAAGGCGTCGGCGGTGACCCCACGAATCTTCTTGCGAAACTCCCGGTTGAACGTATCGATGAAGTAGTGGACGAGGATCGGTATGTCTTCCGCCCGGTCGCGCAGGGGCGGGAGCGAGATCGCCAGCACATTCAGGCGGTAGAACAGATCCTCGCGAAACTTCCCTTCCTTCGCCGCCTGCTCGAGATTCCGATTCGTGGCGGCGATGATCCGGACGTCGACCCGGATATCCGTAACACCACCAACCCGCTTGAAGCTCTTGTCTTCCAGCACGCGCAGCAGCTTCGCCTGAAGGCCGGGCGTCATCTCGCCGATCTCGTCGAGGAACACCGTGCCGCCGTCCGCCATCTCCAGCAGGCCCTTTTTCTGCTGTCGCGCGTCCGTGAACGCGCCGCGCTCGTGCCCGAAGAGCTCGCTCTCGAGCAGCGTCTCGGGCAGCGCCGAACACGTGATGTTCATGAACGGCCGCACCGCGCGGTCGCTGTTGTAATGGAGCACTTTGGCGGCGAGATCCTTGCCGGTGCCGGTTTCGCCGGTGAGCAACACCGTCGACGCGGGGCTGACGGCGATCTTCTTCAGCAGCGCCTTCAGATCCCTGATCGCCTGCGAGTCGCCGACGATTCGATCGAGCGCATACGGCTCCCCCTGGCTGGCCCGCAGCGCCTTCACCTCCCGCCGCAGCCGTGTGGTCTCCAGCGCTTTCTCGACGATCAGCAGCAGCTCTTCGAGGTTGAACGGCTTGTTCGCGTAGTGGTAGGCGCCCTGTTTCATGGCCTCCACGGCGCTCTCGATGGTCGAATAGGCGGTCAGGAGGATGACGAGCGCGTCGGGATCGGACTCCTTGATCGCCTTCAGGATGGTGAGGCCGTCGGAATCGGGGAGGCGAAAATCGAGCAGGACCAGATCGACGCCGTCCGCCGCGCGCTCGAGCGCCTCGCGTCCGGTTTCGGCCTCGAGCACCCGGTATCCTGCCTGACTGAGGCCTTCCCGAAGCGACCAGCGCACCAGCGGCTCGTCGTCGACGACGAGGATCGTTGGCGCAGACATGCTGGAGCTAAAGTCAGAAGTCGGAAGTCTGAAGTCGGAAGTCGCAGGTGGAGTCAGCTGACTTCAGGCTTCGGACTGCCGGTTGTGGCACCGGCTCTAGTATATCGTCCGGGTTGGGGCCTGCCGGGTTACGACTCGAACTGGTGCAGCACGCGGCTGACGAGGCCGACCATGTCATCGACGCTGAACGGCTTCGTGACCGTCACCGACGCGCCGCGGGTGAGGGCGGCCTCCAGCGTCTCAGGCGTGCCGAACGCCGTCATCAGAATCACGGGAACGTCCGGCGCCGCGAGCTTGATCCGGTCGAGGAGCGAGAGGCCATCGACGTCCGGCAGACGGAGATCCAGCAGGACGGCGTCGATGGCGGGGCCGTCCAACTTGAAGTATTCGAGGGCGCCTCGCCCATCCGGGGCATCGGCCACCGAAAACCCGGCTTCCAGCAGGCTTTCCTTCAGCGACCACCGGATCAACGGCTCATCGTCGACGATCAGGACCGTGGGGGGCGCGGGTTTTTTCGCTGTGCTGGCAGGCATTTCGGGAGTTTTCCGTGATTCCGCGTGCATATGGGCGACCTGCCCTCCTTCCAAGCAACACCCGTTCCCGATTTGGTAGCATGCGAAGAGACCTTCCCATCAGTGACTGACACCACACCACAGCCCGACGCCATCACGAAGCAGGCGCTCGACCGCTCGGTCAAGGATCTGTCGGACCTCAAGTACGCCCTCGATCAATCGGCCATCGTAGCGACCACGGACGTCAGAGGCATCATTACGTACGTGAACCACAAGTTCTGCGAGATTTCGAAGTACCCGCGTGAAGAACTGATCGGCCAGGACCACCGCATCATCAATTCCGGTTATCACCCGAAAGAGTTCATGCGAGACCTGTGGCGTACGATCGGCAGCGGGCGGGTCTGGCGCGGGGAGATCCGGAATCGCGCGAAAGACGGAAGCATCTACTGGGTGGATACCACGATCGTGCCGTTCCTCGACGACCGGAGGAAGCCGTATCAGTACATCGCCATTCGGTATGACATCACGGAACGGAAAGGGGCCGAGGAACGGTTGCGGGAACAGGCGGCGCTCGTTCGCCTCGGTCAGATGGCGGCGGTCGTGGCGCACGAAGTGAAGAACCCGCTCGCCGGGCTCCGGGGCGCGCTTCA
>JACQTH010000203.1 GCA_016210935.1 Acidobacteriota bacterium
CACTCGGCGTATGCCCAGGTTCGAACGACCGGGCAGATAGTCGGGACAGTCCGGGATCAAACCGGCGCCGTGGTGCCGGGCGTCGAGTTGATCCTCGTCGACACGGGAACCGCGACGACGTACGACGCGAAGAGCAGCGCGGATGGGGGGTTCGTGTTTCCAAACCTGCAGCCCGGGACGTACTCGCTGACCGCGAGCAAGACGGGCTTCAACCCCGTCACGATCCAGTCGCTCGTCGTTCAGACGTCTCGATCCACCGACGTCGTCGTCCAGTTCCAGGTGGCGGGCGTCACCGAGGTCGTGCAGGTCGAAGGGCGTGCGCCGGTCGTCGAGACGTCATCGACGACGGTCGCGAACACGGTACGGAACGAAGAGATTGCCAGGCTGCCGCTGTCCGGCCGGAACATCCTGAGCTTCGCGCTGCTGGTGCCCGGCACGGCCACGAGCGCCGGGGCGCGCGACAGCGAGTACAACGGCCTGCCGGGCGGCGCGATTGCGATCACGCTCGACGGCATCAACAACAACTCGCAGCGCTTCCGCAGCGGCGGCACCAGCTTCTTCGTCTTCGCCCCCATCCGGTTGGGCGCCATCGAGGAGGTCACCGTCTCGACCGCCGGCCTGAGCGCGGACGCCGGCGCCGAGGGCGCTGTGCAGATTCAGTTCACCACCAGGCGCGGCTCGAATGATTTCCGCGGGCAGATCTTCGACACGATCGTCAATGAGGGCTTGAACGCCCGCCCGGCGGTGAACAAGGCGCGCGGCGTACCGAAGACCAGGCTGCGCCAGCACGAGTACGGGGCGAACTTCGGCGGACCGGTCGTCCGCAACAAGCTGTTCTTCTTCGGCAACTTCGAGCAGCTCTACTCGCCCGGCGAGCGGACGCTGAACCGCAACGTGCTGACCCCCGAGGCGCAGCAGGGCGTCTTCCGCTACACGGCGACCGACAACACGGTTCGGACGGTCAACCTGCTCGAGATCGCGGGCGCGAACGGCTTTCCACGCGCGATCGATCCGTACATCGCCGAGCAGTTTCGGAACGTGAACGGCGCGCTCGACGGAGGCACCCTCACGCCCACCACGAACCTCCGGTTCAATACGTTCAGCTTCATCGACGAGCTGTCGCCGAACGCCAACATCTACCCGACCGGCCGCGTGGACTATCAGGCGACGTCCGGACTTGCGATTCGCGGGGTGTTGAACCTGCACTGGCGCGACCTGCCGACCAATGAGCGATTCCCGGGGCTGCCCTCGGTGAGCGACGGGTTCACATCCACCTACTACATCCTGTCGACGGGCGCGGACTGGACGGTTCGGAACAACCTGTTCAATCAAATCAGCTTCGGCGGTCAGAGCAACTTCGAGGAGTTCCGTCCGGGCAACACGCTCGCCATCTACGAATCGCAGCGGCTGCAGCAGGGGCTGTTCCGGATCGCGTTTCCGAACATCGGCGGCGTCACGCCGGACTCGCCGCAAATCACCGCGGATCAGATGCCGATTCCGCGGAACAACCCGGTGTGGAACTTCTCCGACACCGTGACCTGGCTGAAGGGCAACCACACGTGGACCTTCGGCGGGACGTTCCGCCGGACGACCATGTACGAATCGATCGGCGGCGCGCCGCTGACGGTGAACCTCGGCGTGGCGACGGGCGATCCGGTGTCGAGCATCTTCAACGCGACCACTATCCCTGGCGTGCGGTCGACCGACCTGACCGCCGCGCTGCAGCTCTACGCGCTGCTGACGGGCCGGATCAGCGGCGTCAGCGGCAACTTCGCGCTCGACGAGAACACGAAGAAGTACGGCCTCAATCCGGCCTTTCGCCGCGAGGCCCAGAACGTCGGCGGACTCTACGCGCAGGATCAATGGCGGATGACGCCGCAGCTGACGCTCAACTACGGGCTGCGCTGGGAGCTGACCGGCGCCGCCACGAACCCCAACGAGGTATATAGCAGCGCGCCGCCGGAGCACCTGCTCGGTCCCTCCACGGCGCCGTTTCAGCCGGGCGTTCTCAACGGCGTCGCGAACCCCCAGGTCTTCCTGCTGCCGAAGCCGTACAGCCGTGACTGGATGAACCCGGCGCCAAACGCCGGCGTGGCGTGGAGCCCCGACCAACCGGACGGCTGGCTGGGTCGACTGCTCGGGAAAGGCGTCTACCGCGCGAACTTCGGTGTGAACTACTACGATGAAGGCCTGATCAACTTCCAGACGGCCGCAGGGAACGGGCCGGGCCTGTTGCAGTCCAACACACTCACGCCCGGCATGCCAGGATTCCCGCCGGGTGGTCTGACGCTGCGGTCGACGTTTCCGGCGTTCTCGGTGTTTCCGACCGAGTTCGCGTTTCCGATCGATCAGTCCTTGTTCACCTTTACGCGCGGATTCAACGGGGTTGATCCCGACATCAGGACGCCGTACGTCCTGAACTGGACGGTCGGCTATCAGCGCGAGCTGTGGCGTGACGCGGCGATCGAGGTCCGGTACGTCGGCAACCGCGGCCACAACTTGTGGCGGGGCTACAACCTGAATGAGGTAAACATTTTCGAGAACGGCTTCCTGGAGGAGTTCAGGAACGCGCAGCGGAACCTGGAAATCAATCTGGCCAACCGGCGCACCGGCTTCGCCAACAACGGGCTCCCCGGCCAGGTGCCGCTCCCCATTTTCGATGCGGCGTTCGGCGCGCGCGGATCGCAGGGCGCGCTCCCGGCGGGTAGCGCCTATACGAATGGCGCGTTCATCACGCAGCTGCAGCAGGGACAGGCAGGACGAGTGGCGAACTCGCTGGCGGGCAACAGCATTTATTTGTGTCGCATGGTCGGGAACGCGCTGCCCGGCTGCAGCCGGCTTGGCTTCAACGCGCCGGGCGTCTACGCGATCAACGTGTTCCAGCCGAACCCGTTTGCGGCCGGCAGCGCCGTCAGCCTTCTCACGGACGACGCCTCATCGAAGGACGACACGCTGCAGCGTCAATTCCGGCAGCGCTACCGCAGCGGCCTCAGTCTGACCGCGAATTACACCTCCGGCCACGCGCGTACCGACCGCTTCGTCGTCGGCGCGAGCAATTTCTCGAGCTTTCGGACGCTGCGCGACAGGGTGCTCGACTGGGGGCCGACGGCGTACGATCTGCGGCACACGTTCCTGAGCTACTGGACCCACGAGCTGCCGTTCGGCCGCCAGCGCCGCTTCTCGATCGACAACGCCGTCGTCGATCAGATCCTGGGCGGCTGGTCGGTGTCGGGCATCGTCCGGATCCAGACTGGCCGGCCGTTTCTGCTGACGAGCGGCCGGTGGACGGTCAACCAGAACGACGCGGGCGTCGTATTGAAC
>JACQTH010000204.1 GCA_016210935.1 Acidobacteriota bacterium
CGCCATGCTCGGCGTCCGCATTTCATCGCCTGACGACGAGGTGTGAGGCGGTCCCGCAAATACGTCCTCGACACGCAGCTGTTCATCGATGGCTTTCGCCACGCTGAGGCGAATCTCAGACTTCAGCGCTTTCACCGCGTCTTTGCGCCCTTCGAGTACCTGAGCGTGGTCGTGGCGCAGGAGCTGAGGGCCGGAATTCGAAAGCCGCGGGACAGATGGATGCTCGAGAAACATGTACTGAGGGCCTTTGCGCGTGCGGATCGCGTCATCGTGCCGTCTGCGAGCGCGTGGCAAAAATCCGGCGACATCCTTTCCGAGATGGCGCGCAAGGAGGGTCTCGAAATAGCGAAGGTCTCGAAAGCTTTCGCCAATGACCTCCTGTTGGCGCTCTCGTGTCGTGAGGCAGGATGCGTTCTCGTCACGAACAATGAACGAGACTTCTCCCGCCTTCGGCGTTTTGTTCGATTCGAGTTCATGACGGCGTGGCCGGCCGACGGGGGGCCTGGCTGACGCGTCGGCAAGGACGGGACTTCCGCCTAAAGGCGGAAGCCATGAGGGCGGATCTTCCACCTGAAGGTGGAAGCCACGACGACCGGAAGAAAAGGCCGGCGCGCGCCGGGCCCCCGCGTAGCGGGGCTATTGAATAAAGCTTCGTGATCTAGCGAAGCGACGCTGGTCGGTTTGAGGCGGAGCTTCGCTAGATTACCTCGCCGCGACCTGGAGGCCCGCCTTGAACGGCGCGACGCCGGGCACCTCCCACTCGTTCCACATCACATCGACCTGCTTCTGAATGTAGTCGACATCCTCGTCAATGAGGTGCGCAAAGCGGCCCTGCTTCTCCAGGTAGTGGCGGACCGGAATGCGCCCTTTGCGGCGCGCATCGTAGGTGTAGACGACCTGGCCGTCGATGATCTCGTAGAGCGGGAAGATTCCGGATTTAATTCCCAACTCGCCGAGCTCCCGGGAGTAGGCCGGATGGAAATCCCAGCCTTTGGGACACGGATCGAACGTATGGATGAAGGTTGGCCCGCCGATGGCCAGTGCCTTTCTCGTCTTGTTCATGAAGTCGAGCGCCGGGAAGGTTGCGCTGGCCGTCGCCACGTAGCGGCAGGTTGGATGCCCCACGGCCAGCATCGCCGCGACATTCTTCTTCCAGCGGCGGTGCATGATGCGGTGTTTGGATCCCGGCGGCGTGAACGTCGTCTGGGCGCCGTAGGTCGTGAGGCCGGTTGCCTGGATGTCGGTATTCGCGGCCGACTCGTTGTCGTACATGATGATGAGCAGGTCGTAATCGCTTTGGAGCGCGCCGGAGATCCCGGAAAGCCCCATGTCGCCGCCGCCGAGATCGCCGGAGAAGTTGATGACGTTGATCTTCTCCTTCTTGATCTTTCCCTTCCGCATCAGCGCGCGCAAGCCGGCGGCCATTCCGATGGCGGACGACCCGCCGGCGCCGAGCTGCGTGTGCATCCACGGAATAATCCATGGCGTCGTCAGATAGCTGGTGTTGGCGACATACATGCAGCCGGTCGCGCCGGTCGCGACCGTGCGGGGACCGGACGCCTTCGCGAAGTCGCGCATCACCAGGGCCGACTCGCACCCCTGACAGGTGCGATGCCCGGAGGTGTAGAACTCCTCGAGCGGCGCGTCGTGCACTTTCTTGATCTTCTCGAAGTCGATGACGGGCAGCTTAGGTGACATCGGTTACTCCCTCAATCCAATCCAGGTGACGCACTCCTCGGGCGCGCCGTCCCTGGCGGCCTTCGCGGTGATGTCGTACATCCGGATGCAGTCGGCGATCGAAAGGTCGCGTCCGCCCAGCCCACCGATGAAGTCGACCATGGCCGGCCGCTTCGCCAGGGGGTACAGGCACGATCGAACATCCTGAAAGACGATGCCGCCGCAGTCGGGCGAGCCGTGCGCGAAGTTACGGTCGATCACCCCGACGCTCTTGAAGCGGCCGAGCGACGCGCGCAGCTCTTGCGTCGGAAACGGACGGAACCAGCGCAGGTTGATGTAGCCCACCTTCTTCCCCTGCTCGCGCAGACGCCGGACCGCGGTCCGAGCCGGCATGCAGACCGCGCCCAGGCCGAGCAGCACGGTTTCGGCGTCGTCGGTCATGAACTCGTCGAAGTACGGGGAGGGGTACCGCTCGCCGAAAATCGTGTTGAATTCCTCGTACGCCTCGGCGATGACGCCTTTCGCCCGCCGCGCCGCTTCCCAATTCTGCCGCCGCAGCTCCATGACCCAATCCTCGTTCACCTGCGGGGCAATCGAGACCGGATTGTCTGGATGCAGCCGGCGATCGCCGAGGTCGTAGGCGGGCAGGAACCTCGAGACCGCCTCCTTCGCCGGGACCTTCAGCATGTGCTGGGAGTGGGTCAGGAACGCGCCGTCCATCGCGAGCGCCATCGGCATCAGGACGCGTTTGTCCTCGGCGATGCGATACCCGATGAGCACATGCTCGAGCGCTTCCTGGGCCGTCGCGGCCCAACACAGGAGCCACCCCATATCGCGAAGCGCCATCGCGTCGTTGTGCTCGACGCCGAAGGCGCCCGGATCGTCCAGCGCGCGGTTGCCGACGATGAACAGCGTCGGCAACCGATCGGTGGCGGCCACGACGAGCGCTTCGAATCCGAACATCCAACCGGTGCCGCTGCTGCCGCCGAACGCCCGCGCGCCCACCGAGCTGGCATGCTTGACAATCTCGAATTGCGAGTGCTCGGAGTCGGCGATGATGTACTCCGCATCGAGCTGCCCGTCGGCGATGATCTTCGACAGCGCGTCCATCACCTCGGTGTACGGACGAATCGGGTACGCCGCAATGACGTCGACGTCTGCCAGCCGCACACCCTGCGCGACGGCCTGACAGCCGTTCAGCAGCTCTTCTCGCTCCCAGACCGGTGAAGCGGTCGCTACAGTTGCCACGCCCAAAGGATCCTCCATCTAGCTGTCAGCTCCAAGCTCTCTGCTGCGTCGTCTGACAACGGCCGCGCGGTAGCGCCGCCTTCTGGCGAGCTGAAAGCCGAGCGCTGGGAGCTTCTTCACACCGCCGCGACTTTCGGCGGCACGGTCGTGCCTTCGGTGATATTCACGCCCTGACCGGTGACGTGCGGATATGCAATCCGCTCCTTGCCCTTCTTGAGCTCCGCCCACTCAATGTAGGCCTGCGGGCTCTTCGTGTAGGCCTCCCACGGACTCTTATCGTCGGTGAACTTCAGCTCGTCGACCATCACGATGCATTCAGGAATCGGACAGACGGCGGCGCATTTGTGGCAGCCGACGCAGACCTCATAGTCCACGTCAAACAATCCATCGTCGGTTGGATCGAAACACTCGTCGGGGCAATCGAGCCAGCAGAGCGTGCACTTGATGCAGAGATCGAAGCGCACGACCGGCCGATGCGTCTTGGTCGTGCCTCGCTTGAACGCGTCGTTGCGCGCCTGCCCGCGGGGCCCGAGCTGGAACCCACGCGGCACACTGCGCACCACGACCCCCGTCTCCTCGAACTCGTGCCACTTCGGCAGGATCGGCACCTCGTGCGGCCAGTCGATGCCTTCCTCCGGCGTCACGATCCTGGTGCGGCGAAGCGTGGCCTCGTACGCTTCACGCGCGGCCTGCGCGCGACGGGCATCCTTGGTCTTGTCGAGCAAGTATGCCTCCACCGCCTCGATCGCGATGATCCCCGGATCGACCGCGGCCAGGGCGCCGAGGACCCGCTCGCGCGTCAGGTCATCTTTGTACACCCACAGACCGGCGAGACTCGCTCCGCCCTCCAGAGTCGCCAGTCGGTACGAGTACGGTTTCTTCCCGATGAACTGCAGCAGATGATCGTGCGGATGCCGGCTGACGACGAGCAGGCAGCCCTTCTCGCGCACCTTTTCATTGATCGGCCGGACCCCGTGCCAGCCCCACGGTTCGACCCCCTTGACCATCGTGTCGTCGACCACGATGGAGACGTCGGCTTCGTCGATGTCGAGCTTCGCGCCGCACTCCGCCTCCAGCTCCTCCTCAGAGAGGTCCGGGGACACGAACGCAAAGTACTTGCAGGGAATGCCGTTGCGCTCCGGGGCATCGCTGTAGCGCCCGTTCGAGAACGCGACCTTCCCCATGCGGGTCGCAATCTGGACGATGTCGCTGCCGATATATTTGCCGAGCATCTTCTGAAAGATCCCGCGATAGTTCACCTCGACGCGTTTGATCATTGGGGCTCCTGCGGATCCAAAATGAAGAACGAAGAACGATGAAGTGGCCCGTTTTTCGTGCTTCGTTCCCGGCCGGCGCGGCCGACAACTGGTCTGACCAGTGATCAGTCTAGTCAGCGGCCCGAGCGCGGGTCAAGGAAAAAGCGGCGCCCCGAGGGCGGCGGCGGGCGAATCGGGCGCGCCGGGGGGCGGAGAGTCCCGCCGCGGTCTGTTGATACCGCTGCAGCGCGGTGATCAGAACCGACTCGACGTGCTTCAGATGGAGCCGCATGGCGGCTTCGGCTTTCGCCGGGTCGCCGGCGGCGATCGCGTTGAGAATCGCCCGATGGTCGGCGTGGCGCGCCGGCGTTCGGCGCGACTCGTTGAAGATCGCCTCCCGGCGAATGTCGGCGACCAGGTCCGACAGATACGTATGCAGCATGATGAACGTGGGGCTGTGGGTCGCGGCGGCGATCGCGAGATGAAAGGCCCGATCCGCCACGAACGCGGCCTCGACGTCGCTTTCTTCGTGGCTTCCGCCTTGAGGCGGAAGGGCCCGATGGCTTTCAGCGTGCAGCGTCTGTCGCAGCCGTTCAACGTCCTCGCGGCTCGCGTGCTCCGCGGCCAGCGCCGCCAGCCGCGGCTCGATCGCCTGGCGCGCCTGCGACAGGTCGAGCAACCGCTCGCGCTCTCGCTGCAGGAATTGAGCGAGCGCGGCGCCGGCGGCGGCGGACGGCTGCGCCTGGACGAACGTGCCCTCGCCGTGCCGGGGCGAGACCAGTCCCGACTGCTCGAGGATGCGCACCGCCTCGCGGACCGAGGCCCGGCTCGCGCCGAACGATCGGGCGAGATC
>JACQTH010000013.1 GCA_016210935.1 Acidobacteriota bacterium
CGAACAGCGCGAGATCCTCGGGCACGACGCCGGTGCGCCGTTTGACGGCGACCGGATCTGTCCGAGGATCGAGACCCAGGATGCGCATGCGGCCCGCTGTCGGGCGCAACAGGCCGGTCAGACATTTGATTGTCGTGGATTTGCCCGCGCCGTTCGGACCGAGGAACCCGTAAAAGCTGCCGGCCGGCACGGCGAGATCGATGCCGTCGACGGCGCGCAACGCGCCAAAGTCCCGCGTAAGGCCCCTGGTTTCGACGGCGAGGTCCACGACGCGGATTCTATCGCGGGTACGCGGAGCACATGGATTACTGATGCTTCTCGATGGCCCCATCCGCTTCGGATCGTGACAACCAATCGGCAAAGCTGCGACAATCGCCCAGGTGAGCCCGACGGTCCTGCGGAGCGGCCCCTATCGCTTCTTTTTCTTCGCGAGTGACCGGAACGAGCCGGTTCATGTTCACGTGGGACGGGAGGCCAAGACGGCTAAGTTCTGGTTGTCACCGGTCCGTGAGGCGTACAACTATGGCTTCGCCCCGAACGAATTGACTCGTATCGAGGGTCTCGTGCAGCAACACGCGCCAGAACTCCTGAAGGCATGGCATGACTACTTTAAGCCCACCGATCGAGGCGGCCACCGCTAAGAACGTTCGGGTCACTCGGGAATCTTTGATGGTCGAGCTTCACGACGGCCGGACCGTGTCGGTGCCCGTTGCGTGGTACCCTCGACTCGCGCATGGTTCCATGAAGGAACGGCAACAATGGGAGCTCATAGGACCCGGCATTGGCATTCACTGGCCAGCGCTCGATGAAGACATTTCCGTCGATGGTCTGCTGCGAGGGCTGCCCTCGGGCGAGAGCGCCGAGTCATTCAAGCGGTGGCTGGCATCGCGCGTTCATCTCGCTCACGGGCGCGTGCAACCGGTGAAGGCGCGTCGAACTCGGGCCGCGGAACGTGGCGATGGTGTACGCCATAGGCGCTGAAGGGGCGGATCGTCGGCCGCCTTCGGAGGGCAACCCGGAGGCGAGTCGACGTGAGAGCGTCGATCACGGACCGGGCCCGAATATTGAGCATTTATCAATGCCCGCCCAGCGTCGCGCGTTGCCACCCCGTCGTTTTAGCCGCAGCCGCGGCCGCGGCCAGTCCGGTGGCCAGCCGAACATACCGTTCCGTGGGGCCGACGTTTCTGAGCATCTGAATACCTCAGGGGTGCCACTCACCGGCGCGACACATCCGGTGGCCGGAGACCTTGCGACTTTCGCCGCAGACGGTAATCCAGCATCGCGTTCGTCGCGCCGGCTTGTATCAGGACTTCGCAAGGCGCGTACCGACGCGGGCAAGACTGCGTGGGCAGCTGCACCGCGACGGCGATCACGCAGAGGTCATCTCTCGGTGACGATGAAATCGCGCTGGACCTTCGTGCGTTCCCCGTCAGCGCGGATGAGCACCGCGCTGAGCTGGTAGTGGCCCGCGGGCAGATTACGAAACTCGACGGCAATCGTGCGTGGCGCGCGGTCGCCGTCGAGTGGAATCCAGCTGCTTCGATAAAACGCGTCCGAGTCGGCCGTAATCTCGATCGCGCGATTCCCGGGATCGGGCTGGACGCTGGCGCGCATCCGCAGGATCGCGGGCTCGAACGCGGCCCCGGGCGCGTGCAATGTCAGCCGCTCCTCCGCGCTCAGCGGCGACGCGGTCAGCAGGGACAGACCAAGGATGAGCGTGCGTGCTGTAACCATACCGGCGCATCAGTCTGCATGTGAAGTGCCACCGGCCGTAATCGACTGGGGCGTGTGATGCTGGTGGACCACTAAGCGTGAGCCTCTTCGGTGTGGTTCAACCTTGGTAGCTTCTTGATAGCCCTGCCGCTCTTCTCCTCTGCGCGCCGCAGTTCGTACAGGTTCTGAAGATTCAGCCAAAACTGTGCGCTCGTCCCGAAGAAATGCGCCAGGCGCAGAGCAGTGTCGCCGGTGATCGCGCGCTGACCATTCAGAATGGCCGTGACCCGATTCGTCGGCACTCGGAGCTGACGAGCGAGTTCGGCGGCACTCATGCCGAGCTCCTCAAGCTCTTCGGCGAGGTGCTCGCCCGGATGAATCGGCCTGCGTGGCATAGAGTGCTCCTCAGTGATAATCGACGATTTCGACGTTCGTCGGCCCAGGCGACTTCGCTGACCATTCAAAGCAAATCCGCCATTGATCGTTGATGCGGATGCTGTGCTGACCCTTACGATCGCCCTTTAGCGCCTCAAAACGGTTCCCCGGCAAGGCGGCAAGGTCTTGAAGAATGTGGGCCGCTTCCAAGCGATCCAGCTTCAGGCGAGCCGCGCGCTCGATGCCAGAGAATGCCTTGACGCGTTTACCAGCTGCGAAGTCAGCTGTTCGCTTGTCGCGGTAGCTGACGATCATCGCGATGAAATTATCGCATGCCGTTACGCGTTATGTCACGCGTAACCTTCCGGCGCCTGAGCCACCACGCGACACCGGCGAGGATCGGGGCAATCACCGAGGCTTCTGTCATGCCGGCGGTTGCTGCCTGCACGAGGCTCATCCCTGTCGCCGTGAACAACATGAAGGCCAGACCACCAAGAAGAAGGCTGTGCGCGAC
>JACQTH010000205.1 GCA_016210935.1 Acidobacteriota bacterium
GTATTGACTCGCCTTCCGATAAACGAGGACAGCAGCCACGCCATCACGAGAGCGCCGCTCAACGCGACGCCGAGCGCCAGCGCGGTCATCGTCCGCAGCCAGCAAAGTTGTTGGTCGATCTCGGTGAGCGGCAGAGCGAGCCGGACGATGGCGATGAGGGGATGTCCGGTTCCGGCGGCGACATACAACATGTCAGCGCCGACGGTCGTGCTATAGCGCGTGGCGATTCCGAGGCCTCGCGCGCGCGCGGCGATGACTTCCGGCCGGCTGCCGTGGTTCTCCATCGCCGCCAGCGCCGCACCGCTCTCGGCAGAGTCGCCCAGGACGCGCCCGTCGGCCGCGATGAGCGTCACGCGCGCGGCGATGTCACGACCCAGTGCGTCGGCGTCCGCATCCGGGTCGATGGCCGCGTCCGCCGAGCCGCGGCCGATCAACTGTGCGGCCAGGCGTGTCTCGGCCACGAGCGACTGCTGGATTCGATCGAGTGTCTGCTGCCGGACCAGAAACGACAACACCGCGGCAGCCGCCAGGACGGCAATGGCTGCGGCCGCGGACAGCGCCACGAAGCTCCGCGTCCGGAACGTCATCCTCATGGCGCGTCCTTCAGCTTGTAGCCGAATTGCTTGATGGTCTCGAGGGCGCCGGCGAGGATCGGCAGTTTTTCACGTAACCGGCGCACGTGGACGTCGACAGTCCTGGTGCCGCCCGTATACGCGTACCCCCACACGTCCGTCAGAAGCCGGTCGCGCGAGAGCACGCGGCCGCGATGCTCGAGCAGATACTGAAGCAGCCGGAATTCCTTCGCGGTCAGGCGCACGTCCTGACCCGCATCGCGGACGATGTGCTGGTCCGCGTCGATCTCAATCGACCCATATCGGAGGACTGGTTCCGCGGCAACGGTGGGCTTTGTTCGCCGCAGCAGCGCGCCGACGCGGGCGACGAGCTCCTTCGGGCTGAAGGGCTTGGTGACGTAATCGTCCGCGCCGATCTCGAGGCCCACGACGCGATCCGTCTCCTCGGCCCGTGCGGTCACCATGATAATCGGCAGCCGCGCGGTCGAGGGTTGCGCCCGCAACGCACGGCAGATCTCGAGTCCATTCATGCCCGGCAGCATCAGATCGAGAATCAGGACGTCCGGTTCACGCGATTTGATCCGCGGCAGCACGTCACGGCCTGATGTCAGGACCTCCGCGGCATGTCCCGCCCGCTCGAGCGAGTGCTGTATGAGCTCGGCGATATCCACGTCGTCTTCAGCGACCAGGATGTAACTCACGGTTAGGATTTTGGACTACTAGCGCAGGGCATCACTCCTGCGCGGGCGCAAGGCTGAAGCCTTGCGCTATCCAATTTAGACGAGCGGCGCTCCCATCGGCACCACGGCTGCTGATTTTACGTACTGTTAACCCCGAGGTTACATGTTGTTGACCTGCGTGGCGCGGCGCTCGCTCACAATGCCGGCATGATGATGTCCCGATACGCATCTGCTCTGCTGCTGATTGTGGCCATCTCGACCGGACGTCCCGTGGCAGCGCAAACCGAACCCCCGCAGGCCTCCGGGCCGAGGATCCCGATCATTTCTCCCGAAGGCGCCGCACAAGCGACCCAGACGCCGAAGGAGAAGGAGAAGGAGACTGAGAAGAAGGAGCCGTCAACCTACGACAAGATCTGGAAATACACCGAATGGTACAAGAACGATTCGAACCCGGTCGTCCAGAGGATCCAGTTCAGCGGACGCTATCAGCACGATTTTGCAGCGGTGGGCGCCGAAGAGGGCGACCATGATGAATGGAACGTCCGGCGCATGCGCGTCGGGGCGCGAGCGACGCTCTATCGAGCGTTCACGCTCCACGGCGAAGTCGAGCTGAATCCGCAGGAACGCGACCCGTTCTATGTGCGTTTCACCGATCTGTATCTGCAATGGAGCAGGAACACGAAACTCGCGGTGACCATCGGCAAGCAGAGCGTTCCGTTCACGAGCGATGGGTCGACCTCCTCCAAGGAACTGATCGCCATCGACCGGAGCAATCTGGCCAACAACATGTGGTTTCCGCAGGAATATACGCCCGGCGTGAGCGTCTCAGGGAAGATCGCGCCCTGGGTGTACCGCGCGGGCGTGTATTCGGCAGGCGCCGCGAACCGCGAGTTCGGCGAGTTCAACGGCGGGCTCTTCACGCTGGGCGTCCTCGGCTACGACTTCGCGAAGCGGCTCGAGGTCAAGGAAGCGCTGCTCGCCGCGAACTACGTGTACCAACGGCCGGATCCGGACAATACCTTCACCCGACGCCTGGAGCACATCCTTTCAATCAACTTCAGATTCGAGGCGAACAGGTGGGGAGTTCGGACGGATGTTTCGACCGCGGCCGGCTACCTGGGGCAAAGCGGGATGTGGGGGATGATGGCGATGCCGTTCTACAACGTCACCGGGAAGCTCCAGTTCGTCGGCCGCTACACCTTCCTCGGTAGCGATCGGCCGAACGGCCTGCAGCTCGCGACGTATGAAAGCCGCGTCGTCCGGGGCCGCGGTGACGAGTACAACGAGCTCTATCTGGGCGCCAACTACTATTTCTACGGCCACAAGCTCAAGCTGCAGAGCGGGGTGCAGATTGCGGACATGAACGACCGCGCGAACGACGGCGGCGCCTACTCCGGCGTGTCGTGGACTACTGGCGTGCGAGTTGGCTGGTGAGCCGAGCTATTGGTTGCGCTTGGTGGCGCTGGCCGGCGCCGGCGCAACAGTGTCCCAGCGGGCGTCGCCGGTCTGTCTGTAATCCCGCGGCAGCGTGTTCCAGTCAGGCCGCGCCAGGCCGTCGAGATCGTAGACGACCTTCCCGTCTCGAAGCGTCAACTCACAAATCAGTTTTTGCGTGCCTCGCAGCCGGGCTCCGTACACGTCGAGGAACCCGAACGTGCCTCGCTCGACCCGAAGAACGGCGAGATCGGCTGCGGCGCCCGGTGAGAGATGCCCGAGCTCTTCGTGCCCGATCTGACGCGCGGGATTCCAGGTCGCGCGCAAGACGACGTCCTCGATCGGGGCGCCCATCGCCAGGAATTTGCTCATGACGTTCAGCATGTCCTTCATGCCGGCATTCATGCTGCCGGTATGAAGATCCGTTGAGATCGAATCTGGAAGGAAACCCGCCTGTACCGCCGGCACGGCAATCCGCCACACAAAGCTGCCGCCTCCGTGACCGACGTCGAAGATCACGCCACGTTTCCTGGCTTCCCACAGCGACGGGTTGAGACGACCTGATTCATCCTGCTCGTTGCGAAGACCGGAATAGACGTGCGTGTAGATGTCGCGGGGCCGGAGCTTGCTCGTGACCAGCTCGCCCAACGGCCGCTCAGGGCGGTTGCTGCCGAAGTCGACCATCACGGGCACATTCGCCAGTCGTCCCGCCTCGACGGCGCGTTCAACCGGCGTCCACTCGGGGCCGGAGTAGTGGGCCGTCTTGATCCCCACAATCAATCCCTTGTGGCGGCGCGCCGTCTCCGCCGCGGGCGCGGCGTCCATGTCGGCCAGGTCCTGTTCGAACTTCCCGCCGCGCATGCCCTGACCGACGATGTTGAGGAAGGCCAGCACGCGCGTCCGCGATCGCTCGATGATGCGCTGCTTGAAATCCTCGAAACTCCTCCAACCAGACGATCCCGCGTCGGCGACCGTGGTGACGCCGGATCGCAGGGTAAAGCCATCGGGATAGACGCTGTTGTCGCCGGCGTACGACGCTCGTTCGCCGGTCCCCGTGTAGACGTGAACGTGAATATCGACCAGACCCGGCGTGACGTAGTGTCCCGCGACGTCGATGACCTTGAAGGCCTCTGCTGGATCGATGGCACCGGCCACCGCTGCGACCTTGCCGCTTGCAATCGCCACGTCCCGAACCGCGTTGATCGCGTTCCGCGGATCGATCACGTGGCCGCCCTTGAGGAGCAAGTCGTATTTTTGCTGCGCCGAGGACGCGCTCGAGCAGCAGAGAACAAAGAGGAGCGCAGAGCCCGCGCGTCTGGCGAGAGTCTTCAGGCGCACCGAATGAGACATATAGTCCTCCTCTGGCCTGGAGCGAGCCTAATGCGCGGCGTGGTTCGATTCAAGTGCCGGTCGATCGATATGACTACCGACGATATGACTACCGACTAAAAACGAGATAGGGGTCAATCGCCCGTCCGTCCCACCAGCGCCGCTCAGGCGTCAGCTCGAAGACCGCGAAATGCAGGTGTGGGGTGTTGGGCGGAGCGTTGCCAGATGTCCCGACGAACCCGATGACGTCCCCGCGGCGCACGCGCTGCCCTTCCTTCAGGCCCGGCGCGTAGCGATCGAGGTGCGCGTAGTAATACGCGAACTGCCGGCTGGGATCGAATTGATAGAGGGTGTTTCCTCCGGCATGGCTGTAGAACAGCTTCGCGATGGTCCCGTCTTCAACCGCGTGCACGGGCGTGCCGCGGGGGGCCAGCATGTCGGCCGCCTCGTGCGCGCGACCGTCGCGGCGTTCCGAGAACGACCGGCGGAACGATTCCGGAGGGACATTGTCGATGGGCAGTCGGAGGTCGCGGCGCCCGAGCTCCTCGACCGCTTCCTCCAAGCCCGATGAAATCGACGGTGTTCTGCGGGCCGGCACGGTGGGAGTCACCCCCGGCGCAGTGACGGCTGGCCATCCCACGGCCGGCGCCGGTGTCGCTTCGTCACCACCGCGTACACCGGATGTTGGCGCGACGGGCGTCGTCCCTCGCGCCTGCGAGCGCGCGAGAAACGGTGCGACGCGTTCCCGCAGCCACCAGTCCGTCGTGGCGCCGAGATAGAAACCGATCACGAGGGCCGCAACAGTCAACGAGTTCTGACGCTGACGTTTCATCGGAATCGTACTAGCCGTGCTTGCACGGCTGCCGATCGAGAAACACCTGGATGGCCAGCACGTCACTGCACGGCTCGTCGCGCGGTTGCTCGACCGTGGCCGGCCTTCCGGCTAAAGCCGGAAGCCACCAAGAACGGGCCGCCCAGCGTACGTGGCTTCCGCCTTTAGGCGGAAGAGGCCGAGCCGCGTGAAGGCTCGAATTGGGTGCGGACAGAAGAACCGCAAGAACCACCGCGAATGGTCGAGTCCGACGTGTCATACCTCATGAAGCAGTGCACGACGTGTGCCGAGAAGGGCACATGGGGCAGGTGAGGCGGGCGGGGGAAGAGCCGAGAGATGTCAGGTAAAGATCAGCACGTCCTCCTCCACCTCCCCGATCTCGACCGCGGCCTCA
>JACQTH010000223.1 GCA_016210935.1 Acidobacteriota bacterium
GAAGTTCACGTCCGCTTCGAGCAGCGCGAGGCGGATTTCTCGCAGCGCCTGCTCGACGTGCCCTGCGGTCAGCCGGGCTTCGCCCCGCAACGAGCGGAAGACGTCCTGCAGGCGCGCTGTGAGGGAGTCGAACATGGGTCGGGGTCGTGCATGCAGCCCTAAGCGGCTGCAGAGCAAACACTTATCGTAGCTTCTCGGTCGGCTCACTGTCAAACGGACGACAGCTTGTGACCGAGTTTTTCCTTCTTGGTTTTCAAGTACCGCCGGGTGAAATCCGAGGCGGGAATCTCCAACGGCACGGATTCCGACACCGAGAGACCATAGCCCTCGAGGCCGACGAACTTACGGGGATTGTTCGTGAGCAGGCGCATGCTGCGGATGCCGAGGTCGCGCAGGATCTGCGCGCCGATCCCGTAATCGCGCTGATCAGGCTTGAAGCCGAGGCGCTCGTTCGCCTCGACCGTATCGAACCCCTGATCCTGAAGCTCGTACGCGCGAATCTTGTTGGCGAGCCCGATCCCGCGGCCTTCCTGATTTAGATACAGGAGCACGCCGCGCTCTTCCATCGCGACGCGACGCATCGCCGTCTCGAGCTGGTCGCCGCAGTCGCAGCGGGCGGAATGAAACACGTCGCCCGTCAGGCATCGCGAATGCACGCGGACGAGGATTTCGCGGCCGTCTCCGATGTCACCGCGCACCAGCGCCACGTGCGTCTCTCCATCGATCACGCTCTGGTAGGCGACGACGCGGAATTCGCCGAACTCGGTCGGGAGGCTGGCAGCCGCGACGCGCTTGACCAGCCCCTCGGTCTGCATCCGGTATTTGATGAGATCGGCGATGGTGATCATCAGCAAGCCGTGCCGCTTCGAGAACCTGGTCAGCTCCGGCACACGGGCCATCGTCCCGTCGTTGTTGGTGATCTCGCAGATCACGCCTGCCGGATACAGTCCGGCGATACGCGCGAGATCGACGGCCGCTTCCGTCTGCCCGGCGCGCACCAACACGCCGCCGCTTCGCGCGCGGAGCGGGAAGACATGGCCGGGTCGCGCAAGGTCCGACGGCCGGGTCGCGGGGTCAATCGCGGCAAGGACGGTCGCGCATCGATCCGCGGCCGAAATGCCGGTGGTGGTATTGCCTTTGGCGTCGATGGAGATGCAGAACGCCGTCTCGTAGCGTGCGGTGTTCTGGTTGACCATCAAGGGCAGATCCAGCTCCTCGAGACGCTCCGGCGTCATGGCAATACAGATCAGGCCGCGGCCATATCGCGCCATGAAGTTGATCACGTCGGGCGTCACCTTGCCGGCCGCGATCGTCAAATCGCCTTCGTTCTCGCGATCCTCGTCGTCGATGACGATCACCATGCGGCCGGCGCGGATCGCCGCAATCGCGTCTTCGATGGACGCAAACGGCGAGCGGTTCCGCCGGGAGCCCTTGGCGATCTTCAGGGTTGGCACGTTCTCATTCTACCGTCACACATCGATTTTTCGGACTTCGAGCGCCCGCAGGACATACTTGCCCAGCACGTCACATTCCAGATTGACCTCGTCGCCGGGACCGCGGGTTCTCAGGTTCGTCTGCTCCCAGGTGAAGGGCACAATCTGGACGTCGAAGTGCCCAGGCGTCAGCCGCGCGACCGTCAGGCTGATGCCGTCCACCGCAATCGAGCCTTTCAGAATGACCAGCGCTCCCAGCGCGGCCGGATACCTGACGCTGACCCAGCGAAATTCCCCCTCGGTCGTGAGCTGCACGATTCGTCCTGTTCCATCGACATGGCCGAGGACGAAGTGTCCGCCCATCCGCGCATCGGCTCGGACCGGGCGTTCGAGGTTCACCATCATCCCGGCGCGGAGCCGCCCGATATTCGTGATCCGTGCGGTCTCGGGGCCGATCTGCGCGACCATCTCGCGGTCCTCGACGGCTGCGACGGTCAGGCACACACCGTTCACCGCGATGCTGTCGCCGGTCGCGAGCTGCATCGCCAGCGGCGTCCGGATCGCGAGCTCGTAGCCGCCCGGCGCTGTCGCCAGACGCGTCACGGCTCCGACGCCTTCAATGAGCCCGGTGAACATCGCCGTTCACCACTTCTGCTCGAAGAGCGCGTCGACGTATTCCCGGGGAGAAAACGGAATGAGATCGTCGATGCCCTCGCCGACGCCCGCGTAACGGATGGGAAGCTTCAGGTCCTGGGCGATCGCCACGGCGACGCCGCCTTTCGCGGTCCCATCGAGCTTGGTCAGCACGATTCCGTTCACGCCGGCGGCGCTCATGAACTCCCGCGCCTGCGTAATGCCGTTCTGGCCGACGGTCGCGTCGAGCACGAGCAGGACTTCGTGAGGCGCTCCTTCCACCGCGCGAGCCGCCACGCGTCGAATCTTCTGCAGCTCTGCCATCAGGTTGACCCGCGTGTGGAGCCGGCCGGCTGTGTCGACGATGATCGGGTCACGACCTTTGGCTTTGCCCGATGCAATGGCGTCGTACACCACCGCTGCGGGGTCGGCCCCCTCACGCGCGCGCACGATGTCTACACCAGCCCGCGACGCCCAGATTTCCAGCTGCTCGACGGCGGCCGCACGAAACGTGTCGGCGGCGCAGATCAACGGGCGCGAGCCGGCGCTCCTCGCCAGATTCGCCAGCTTGCCGACGGTTGTCGTCTTGCCGGTGCCGTTCACGCCGACGACCAGCACGACGTGCGGCGACTGACCGTTGACCACTGACGACGAGGCGCTGTCGAGGATCGCATGGATCTCGTCCTTCACCAGATCGCGGAGACTTCGTGTCCTGTCCGTATTGTTCTTGAGCGCCGCAACAATACGTTCGGTGGCGGCCACGCCGACGTCAGCCGAAATCAGCAGCTCCTCAATTTCATCGAGCGTCCCGACCTCAACAGGCTGCCCGCGCCGTTCGGGCGCGTCGGCCCGCTCGAGCACCTCGTCGAAGCGCCGGACCAGCTGCTCTTTGGTGCGCGTCAGGCCCTGACGCAGTCGATCGAAGAAGCCCATGAGGGAATTGTAGCTCCTCACTCCGCCCGCTGCGGCCGAAGCATCAACCGTTCGACGGCCGCGGCCGGCGGCTGGCGCCCCGACAGCACTTCAGCCATCTGCGCCGCGATCGGCAGCTCGACGCCGTGCCGTGCGCCGAGCGCAAGGGCCGCAGAGGTCGTGCGCACCCCTTCGGCGACCATCTTCATCCCGGCAAGCACATCACCGAGCGCTCGACCGCGTCCCAGCTCGATGCCGACCCCACGATTGCGACTGAGGTCGCCGGTGCAGGTGAGCACGAGATCGCCGAGACCCGCCAGGCCGGACAACGTCTCGCGTCGCCCTCCAAGGACCGACGCCAGGCGCGAGATCTCGACCAGCCCCCGGGTAATCAACGCGGCCAGCGCGTTGTGGCCCAGACCAAGGCCTTCGACGACGCCCGCCGCGATCGCGATGACGTTCTTCAACGCGCCGCCGATTTCCACGCCGACCACATCGTCGCTGGCATAGATTCGGAGGTAGCGGGCGCGGAATTCCTCCTGGACGCGCCGCGCCGCATCCGCAGCGGTCGAGGCGGCGACCACCGCGGTCGGCAACTCTCGAGCGACTTCGAGCGCAAAGCTCGGGCCCGACAAAACAACCACCTGGGTGCCACACGGCACGACCTCGGCGATCACCTCGGACATCCGATGCCAGGTATCGAGCTCCAAGCCCTTCGTCGCGCTCACGGCGATCATCGAGGGCCGCAGAAACGGCGCGGCCATTCGCAGCACGCTGCGCGCGCCGTGCGTCGGGACCGCGCAGACGACGAAGTCGGCAGCCTCGACCGCGCACTCGACCTCGTGCGTCACGGAGATGGCTGCGGGCAGGGCGACCTCGGGGAGATAGGACGGATTCACCCGCCGCTCGCGCATCTCAGCGACGAGATCCGGGGCCCGCCCCCAGAGGCGCACGTCGTGGCCCCCGCGCGCCAGGTGCGCCGCGAGCGCCGTGCCCCAGCTTCCCGCACCGAGGACGCAGATACGAGGCATTACTTGGTGTGCGGTGGGGTCCCACCCCCACCGCCTCCCATCCGCCTTCGCCAAGGCTTCGGCGGACAGGCGGCCTTGCCCGCCGTAGCTCGCAGTGCGGAGGCGGGTCGCTCGCGCTCGCCGCGCTGGTTTGCAGCACCGATCCTCTCAGTGACGCCAAAACGACGCTCGGTACCGGTTTTCAGCCGTCTCACGTTTTCGCGATGGCGATGGACGATCAGAATAGAAGCCGCGACGGCCGCGACGACTGCTGGCGGAGCGGCGTGCGTCCAATAGGCGAGCGGCGCCAGCGTCAGACTGGCCACAAGAGACCCGAGGGAGATGTAACGGGTGATCCAGATGGTGAGTACGAACACCGCAGCCGCCGCCGCCGTCGCGACCGGAGCCAGGATCGCAAACACGCCGCAGGTTGTCGCGACGCCCTTGCCGCCGCGAAACCGCAGCCAGACCGGAAAGACATGGCCGACGATCGAGGCGAATCCTGCCGCCGACGCGGTGCCGAGATCTGCGCCCAGCCGACCGGCCAGCAGAACGGCGGAGATTCCCTTTGCGGCATCCAGCGCCAGCACGCTGACGCCCAGCCGTGCCCCTGCCGATCGCAGCACGTTTGCCGCGCCAGGATTTCCGCTGCCCACCCGCCGGACGTCGACCCCCGCGGCGTGCCGCGGCAGGAGCAGCGCAAAGGGAATGGAGCCGATCAAGTAGCCCAGGGTGAGCGCTTCGACAATCATCTTTCCTCGTGTTTCGCCTTCTTCGTGGCTTCCGCCTTCAGGCGGAAGATCCCGCCAGGGGCGCTTTTACGAGCGGCTCGTACGTCGGCCCTTTGGGCGACAGCCGGCTTTGATACAACGTCACGTGGGTCACCCGGTTCGTCCGTGGCTCGAAGCGAGCCTCACCCAGCGCGGCGCGCATCGCGGCGCTGCCGCGATCGCGAACGCGGCCAAGCGTCAGGTGAACGGTGAGCGGCCGATTGTCCATCTCGAGGTCGAACGCCGCCAGCCGATCTTCTACCAGGCGCTGCAGCGACGCCAGCGACTCGGATCCACGGATCACGCCAATCCACATGACGCGTGGCGATCCCGAGGCTGGAAACGTCCCCACGCCGCTGAGCTCGATGTCGAAGGCCGGGAAATCGAACGGCGGTTCCAGCGCTGTTTGAATCTCCGCCGCCACATGATCTTCGACGTGACCGATGAACCGAATCGTCAGATGCATCCGATCGGCCGTGACCCAGCCGATTCTCGGCGCCGGACGAACGCGTTCTTCAATCCGTTTGGCGAGACGGCTCGCCAGGCGCGCCGCCGCCCGCCGCGTCTCTTCATCGAGGTCGACGGCGACAAAGAGTCGCACGCTCACGTTCGATCAGGCCCGGCTAAAGCCGGGCACTACGACTCCCCGCTCACAAGGCGTCGAATCATGTCGAGGGCGGCCTGCGACGCTTGGAACTTGATCATCTCGCGCGACCCGGGAAACTGAAACCGCCGCGCCCAGGGCTCGCCCTTCCACACCGCCGCGACGAAGACCGTGCCGACCGGCTTCCCCTCGCGGCCACCGCCAGGCCCCGCAATCCCGGTGATCGCCACGCCGACATCAACAGCCGCACGGGCGCGGACGCCGCGCGCCATTTCAATCGCGACCTTATCGCTGACGGCTCCGTACGCTTCGATCGATTCAGGCAACACGCCGAGCAGATCGACTTTTGACCGGTTGCTGTAACAGACGACGGCGCGTTCCACGTAGTCCGAGCTTCCAGCGACGTCGGTCAGGCGCGAGGTCGCCAGACCGCCCGTGCATGATTCGGCGAGCGCCACGTGGAGATGCCGGTCGCGCAGCAATCCTCCCACCACTTCCTCCATGGTCCTGCCGTCGACGCTGAAGACATCGGGCGCCAGCGCCTGGACGAGCTCGCTGACCGCGTCATCCAGCCGCGAATCTGCTTCCCGCGAATCGTCAGACCGCACCGAGAGGTGGAGCTCGATCTGACCGGGACTGGCCAGAATCGTGGTCGAAACCGGCAGCTGGCCGGCGGTCCAGCGGCTGTAGACCGGTTGCGCGGCTTCCTCGACATGCGATTCCGTGCGGCCCGACACGCGCACGACACGGCGGATCACCTTCATGCCCGCTGTCCGCGGCTCGAGATGCTCCCGGAGGACGACATCGAGCATCGGTTTCATTTCCCGCGGGGGGCCCGGCAGCAGAACCACGGTTTTGTCCTCGCGCCGAATCACGAGGCCCGGCGCCGTGCCGTTCGGATTGTCCAGCACCGCCGCGCCGCGGGGGACCATCGCCTGACGACGGTTGATTTCCGGCATTCGGAGCCCGCGTCGCTCGAAGCGTCGTCGAATGCGCGCCGTGATCGATTCGTCCTCCACGAGTGGCAGCGCGAGCACCTCCGCGACGACTTCCCGCGTCAGATCGTCTTCGGTCGGCCCGAGACCGCCGGTCAGAACGATCAGGTCCGCCCGGCCGAGCGCCTGCACGAACAGCGCGCGAAGATCGCCGCGATCGTCGCCCACGATCGCTTTCGCGCGCACGTCGATCCCGATGTCGTTCAGACGCTGCGTGATGGCCAGCGAGTTCGTGTCCACGCGGTGCGGCGTCAGCAGCTCGCTGCCCACCGCGATGATTTCAGCGCGGTGCAACATTGATCAAACGTCCAGGGTTCCGGGTCGAGGGGTCAGGTGCCCTTTCTACGCGGCGAGCCAGAGCAATCCTCGAAGCGCGACGTTCGCGTAGATCGCGGCCATCGCGTCATCTGCCATCACGCCGAGGCCTCCGGGCAGCCGTTCGAGTCGGGCAGCCGGATACGGCTTGATGATGTCGAACAGACGGAAGACGAAGAATCCCACGATCGCCGCCCCCCATCCAACCGGAACAAATGCCAGGGTCATAAGCATGCCGGCCACTTCATCGATCACCACCGGCCCCGGATCGATCCCACCAAAGTGACGCTCCGCGATGGTCGCGCTCCAGACGCCGGACGCGAACAGCGTGACGATAGCCGCAACCAGCGCAGTCTGAAACCAGCCGGGCCCCGCGGCGTACAACAGCCAGTACAGCACGAGACCGCCGAGCGACCCTACGGTGCCGGGGACAATCGGGACGTATCCAATGTAGCCGAAGGTGGAAAGCAGAATCGCGGCGCGCCTGCTCACGTCTTGCAAAGCCGATGCGGTCCTAGCCGGCTTTGACGACGCGGGTGCCGGTCAGCCGATCGTGCAGCGCACGGCGATCCTCGTCGAAAAAGGCGGGAACGAAACCGAGGCCGAGCGGAAGCGCCGACACGAGATAGGCGAGCGTGCGAACCACCGCGTGACCGAAGTCGACCGCTTGATCGCCTTCCCCGACGACCCGGATCCCGGCCGTCATCTTGCCGACCGTTTGCCCACCCGCCGCCGTGAACGCCGCGAAGTAGCCGCCGTTCAACAGCAGGAAAAAGCCCAGCAACGGCAGAACCGGCAGGACGACGAATTCCAGCAGCGTGAGACGGCAGAGGCGGAGGGTAAAGTACATGACGCTCGCGTCGATCGCCCCGACAAGCAGCAGATCGATCGCCGCCGCGAGCAGCCGTTTCCCGGCATCGGCGGGCTCGGCCATCTGTCGGGACAGCGCCGGCTCTGCGTGCCAGGACGGTTCCCAGGACGGCGCGCTGTCTTCGGGTTGGAGATCGAGATCAGAGGACGGGGGCGCCGCGCGAGGACGAAGACGCGGTGACTGAGGCGCCTGACGACGGACCGCAAGGGGCGGACGCGGCGGCGCCGCGGGACCCACTAATGGACCTTCATCGGCGGGTTCCGCCCGGTGGTTGAACAACGGCAGCTCGGCCGACGCGCGGGGCGCCGGCTCGGGCGCCCCGATGATCCTATCCAGATCGATGGAACGACCTGACGGGTGAGCAGGGCGCAGCTCATCGATCGCATCGGCTTTCACGGATCTCGGCGCCGCGCGTGCATCGCCGGGCTGATCCGCCAGCGAGAACTCGTAGCCGCAATTGCGACACCGATCCCCGTCCTCGAACCCGACATAATCGCACTTGGGGCACTTCATTCCGGGTGACGGGCGGCCGGCGGGCCCTTGAGCAGCACTTGCTGGATTTCAGCGCGCAGCCGTTCCGCCTGCGGCCAGAGCGGATCGGTGCGGGGAACACTTTCGAGCGTCCGGAACGCGTCGCGCAGCCTGCCGTCCGAGAACAGCTGGCGCGCCCGCGACATCATGAGCTCCGAGGGACGCACGATCGGCACCGGTTCGCTGGCGACAGGGGCCGCAGCGATCGGTTCTGATCCTGTTCGGAGCCAGGGGATCTCGAACCGCACGTACGGCTCC
>JACQTH010000211.1 GCA_016210935.1 Acidobacteriota bacterium
CCGCAGTGACCGCATCGGTAGCCGCACTTCTGTAGGAGCCGCAGCCTTTCAACACGGGAGATTCGCCTCGGGGTTGACTGCGCGGAATTCTTCTTCCACTTGAGGTGGTCCACCTGCAGTTCGACGACTACTGCTGGATGCAGTTCGGCTCGCACGGTTCCAGAACGTGTCAAAGTCGCTATGGCCCGCGGAAGAAACTTGCTGCGTATTCCCAGGCGCTGCGCCAGTTCTCGAATACTCGGGGCGTTGAGGCGATGGGTTGGTGCGTCAACCAGCTTGTCAAAAACCGCGACAGCATGGCGCGCACTCATTGGTCCGAAACCGCGGTGCCCGCTACCATCAAGCTTTGCGGCACTGCTCTTGATCTTGCTACGCCACCACGCGAGATCGTGTGGGTTCGGTACAACAGCCATGTTCGGCGGACTGACTGCAGAACCTAACATCCGAATCTAGCGTTCAACCGTCGATCGTCCAGGTAAAGAGTTTAGCCAGCGCTAGAACCGGATCTTCACATCATCCCCGTCGCGGACGTGGATGCTGTCGATGAACTGGATGCGATGCGGCTGGGTCTGCATCACGATCGAGCTGGTCCGGGTCCCTTCGCCGAAGAAGCGCACGCCGCGCATCAGCGTGCCGTCGGTGACGCCGGTCGCCGCGAAGATAATCGACTCTCCCGACGCCAGATCTCTCGACGTGTAGATCCGTTTCATGTCGGTGATGCCCATGGCGCGGCATCGCTCTTCATGCTCCGGCTTCGATACGACGAGCCGCGCGAAAATCTCGCCGTTCAGACACCGCATGGCCGCCGCCGTCAGGACGCCCTCGGGCGCGCCGCCGATGCCCATCACGGCATGCACGCCGCTGCCGACCACGGCCGCGGCGATTCCTGCGGACAAGTCTCCGTCGCTGATCAGGCGAATCCGCGCGCCCGTTGCGCGAATGTCCGAGATGAGCGTCGCGTGCCGCTCGCGGTCGAGCACGATGACCACCAGATCCTCGACACGCCGATCGAGGCAGCGCGCGATCGCCTTGAGGTTGTCGGCCACCGGCGCGTCCAGGCTGACGGCGTGCCGGGAGCTCGGACCGACGACGAGCTTTTCCATATAGAGGTCCGGCGCATGAAGGAGGCCGCCTTTTTCGGAGGCCGCCAGGACAGCCAGCGCATTGGGCGAGCCGGTGGCGCACAGGTTGGTGCCTTCCAGCGGATCGACGGCGATGTCGACCTCGTCGTAGCGCTCCCCATCGCCGTTTCGCGTGTGCGCCAGGCCGACGCGCTCGCCGATGTACAACATCGGCGCCTCGTCGCGCTCGCCCTCACCGATGACGATCGTGCCGTCGATCGGCACGGTATCCATGACGCGTCGCATCGCCGCGACGGCCACGTCATCTGATTTGTGCCGGTCGCCCTGCCCCATCGTCTGGGCGCAGGCGATCGCCGCCTCTTCGACGACGCGCAGGAACTCGAGTGAAAGATCGGCCTGCATGTCAGCGTCCCGCCCTGGCGTTTTCGGGCGCGGGCTGCCACGGCGGCAGCTCGCACCGTGTTGGCCGATCCACGCGGTATCCCAGCACGTAGTCGGCCTGCATGACCTTGTGGATCTCGCGCGTGCCTTCGTAGATGACCGCGCCTTTGCAGTTTCGGTAGAACCGGCCGACGGGGTACTCGTCCGAGTAGCCGTTGGCGCCGTGGATCTGCACGGCGTCTCCGGCCGCGCGCTCCGAGGCGACGGTCGCAAACCACTTCGCGAGGCCCGTCTCGCGCGTATTGCGCTGCCCGATATTCTTCAACCAGCCGGCGCGCAGCCATAACAGGCGTGCCGCCTGATAGTCTGACTCCATCTGCGCGATCATCTCCTTCACGAGCTGGTGCCGGCCGATTTCAACGCCAAAGGTCCGGCGCTGAAGGGAGTACCTCACGCTCGCGTCGCGGCACGCGCGAATCAACCCGGTGGCGCCCGCGGCGACGGTATAACGCCCCTGATCGAGCGCGAACATCGCAATCTTGAAGCCTTCACCAGGGCGGCCGAGCAGATTCGCCTCGGGCACCTCGACTTCGTCCATCTTGAAGAAGCCGGTATTGCCCGCGAGGATTCCCCACTTCTCCTTCAGCGTGCCGCTGGAAAAGCCCGTGACGGCGCGCTCGACGATAAACGCGCTGAGACCGGAGGTGTCGCGCTGCTTCTTTTTCTCCTGATCGGTCCACGCGAACACCAGAAAGTTGTCCGCGACGTCCGCGAGGGAAATCCACATCTTTTCGCCGGACAGGAAGTACCGATCCCCCTTCTTGATGGCGACGGTCTGAATGCCTCTGACGTCGCTGCCCGCGGCCGGCTCGGTCAGGCCATAGGTCGCGATCTTTTTTCCCTGCGCCTGCGGGACGAGATACCGGCGTTTCTGATCGTCGGTTCCCCAGGCGAGGAGCGTCAGGCAGTTGAGGGCGGCGTGAACGGACATGATCACCCGCAGCGACGTGTCGACGTACTCGAGCTCTTCGGATGCGAGGCCGAGGCTGATGTAGTCCATGCCGGCGCCGCCGTACTCGACCGGCACCGAGATGCCGAGCAGCCCGAGCGACGCCATCTGCGGCAGGATGTTGCGGTCGAAGCGATGCTCGCGATCCAAATCGTGAATGCGGGGCGCGATCTCCCGGCTCCCCCATTCACGCACCGACTGTTCGAGCAGCCGGTGTTCGTCGGTCAGTTCAAAATCCATGAGGACGGTTCCTTGAACCATTAGTGGGCAGTGGGCGGTGGGCGGTGGGCGGTAAGCAGTGGGTCGTGCGCTGTCGAGCTGCGGAGCCCGTTCAGGAGACCGTTTTCACCTGCACACTGCCCACTGCACACTGCCCACCGACGAGATGAACGGGGAATGCTAGCACAGGAGATCTTCGGCCCGAAGGCGGAAACCACGAAGAAAGACGAACCACGGAGAACACAGCGCGGCTGAGCCGCAACCAAACACACGGCTCACCCGCGCTAGGCGGCGGGCCGGATCGGCCCGCCGCAAAAATCGTCGCCGCTTGCGAAGATTCTCACGGTTAGTAGTAC
>JACQTH010000197.1 GCA_016210935.1 Acidobacteriota bacterium
GCCGGTCGAAGTGGTCGGGGTGGAGCTGCCGCGGACGCGGAAGTCACTCGTCGCGTCGGATCATCTGCCGCTGGTCGCGGAGCTGCTGGTAGGATGAGAGTGCCTGGAGTTCCTGGGGTGCCTAGAGTGCCTAGAGTGCCTAAAGTGCCTAAAGTGCCTGGAGTGCGAAGAGGTGCACCGAACGCACCCAAGGCACTCTAGGCACTCTAGGCACCCTAGGCACTTCAGGCACCCTAGTTCTCTCCGTACTCTTCTTCTTCCACCGGGATGAGGCGTGTGCAGGGGCGCAGCGCTTCACGGTAGTCGTAGATGGGCAGGTCCCGAACGTGGAGCGTGAGCGTGCAGGTCGGCGCCTTTTCATCGACCACGACCGTCACCGGACTGCCTTCGACGCCGTCACGGAACGTCACCTGGCAACCGCAGGCGAGACGCGCGTGTGTGAAGCCTTTCAACATGTTTAACCGGGGCTCTGCCCCGGACCCCGGCTTGGTCGCTCGCGGGGACCCCGCGCATCCGCGCAAGCCAGGGAATTCGACCCGGATCGCTCGCACGGCCTACGCCCCGCTCCGCTCCCTCGCAGGCGCGCGGTGCGCGCCTAGCCTCTGATCAGCCCGGATCATACTACAACGGGCCGAGCACGCTCGGCCCCTACGGTCAAAGACCCTTACGACGACAACAATGCCTTGATCGTGCGCTCGAACAGATCCTTCGAGATCAGGCCCGCGTGCTTCTTGCAGATCTTCCCATCGCGACCGATGAGGAAGGTCGTCGGGAGCCCCCAAATGGGTCCGAACGCGTTGGTAACGTCCTCGCGATCGATCCCGATCAGCACCGGATAGTTCATCTTGTATTGATCCGCGAAGGGCTTCAGCTTGTCTTCCGAATCTTCGACCAGCACGCCGAGCACCGAGAACCCCTGATTCCCGTATTTGTTCTGGAACTCGACGAACCACGGAATCTCGATCTTGCACGGGCCGCACCAGGTCGCCCAGAAATCCAGCAACACCACCCGCCCTTTGTAGTCGGACAATTTCACCGACTTGCCCGTGCTCTCCTTCAGCGTGAACGAAAAGTTCGCCGCCTTTGCGTTCGCGTCGCAGACACCCGGGGCGGCGGCCTCGACCGGCACCTCGACGGCGGCAGACGGCCCGACATCTTCGGCGGTCGAGGTGTGGGAATCGATCAACGGTACGCCGATGACTGCGAAAGCCAGCCCCAGCGCAGCCACCGCGGCGATCGTCCACCGCACATAGCTAGGAAGTCTTCTTTGCATAACGTTCTCGTTGTCGCTCTGGCAATTCCTCGTGCCGAATCCGTCCCTGTTCCCTGGCCCCCGGCCCCTGACCCCTTTGTCAGTGTGTCATGGATTGCGCGTACTGCGCCACTTGGCCGAGCCGGGCTTCGTCTTGACGTCCGACGAGCACATACGTGCGGCCATCGCGCGACCAGACCCTGGCCCGATGGCCAAACACGCTCAAGGCCCTCGGATCCGATTGGCGGCCTGGAATGACGAACAGTGAAACCGGCTCGTTGCCCTGGAGGTACATCACGTGCGCCACGTGGCCGTCGCCGAACAGGCACCGTCGCGCGCCGAGCAGCTTCAACCCGATGGCCGGATGACTGCCGGCGACCCGCACGGGCCACCCGCATTGTTCCCCAACCCTTTGCTCGACCACACGAACATCGTCGGACGGCGAATTCGGCGGGAAGAGCTTCGAGCATTTCAGATGGTCCACCGTCAACTGCGCCGCCATCACGGTGGTCGAGGTTCGTGACAACACCAGGCCGACGACACCGCCCACGGCCAGCACCACGGCGGCGGCCGCGGCCAGGCGCCAGGACATCATCCCGCGACGCTGCCGGATGCCCGATCGAGCCGCCTCACGCGACCCCGTGCGCGCCGCCGCGGCGCATCTCGCCTTCAGGTCGAGCGGGGCCTGCACCGTGGCGGCCTCACGCAGGCTTGCCGCGCCCGAGCGGAGGACCTGCCGCGCCGCCGCCTCCATCGTGGAACGCATTCGGCACGGCGTGCAGCGCTCGAGATGCGCTTCGACCGCCGCACGATCAGCGTCGGCGATCTCGCCGTCCACGAACGGCGTCATCAAACGATCGACGTCTTCGCATCGGACCATATAGCCCTATCGCTCTCGTTCTGAGTTTTGAGTTTTGAGTGGTTGCTTACTCAAACTCATAACCCGTGACTCATCACTACAGGTTCACTGTCCTCCCCGCCGCGCGGCGTTCGACCAGGCCGTCGTGCAGAAGCCTGCGTCCGCGCGAGATGCGCGACATCACCGTGCCGATCGGCACCTCGAGCATCGAGGCGATTTCCGCGTACGAGAACTCTTCGACGTCGCGCAGCCAGACCGCCTCGCGGAACGCCTCAGGCAGCGCGTCGAGGGCGGCTTTCAGGTCGACGTCCAGCACGTCGCGCATGACAAGCGCCTCTGGATCGTCACGACCCGGCGCCGCGGCGGCTGACTGCTCCACGGCCGCGCTGTCGACCTCGATCGGGTTACGCCGAACCTGCCTTCGGGCATTGAGGTGCGTATTATGGAGAATCGTAAACAGCCACGCTTTCAGGTTCGTGCCCGGCTCGAACCGCTCGGCGAACCGGAATGCCTTCAAATAGGTGTCCTGGACCAGATCCTCCGCGTCGGCGCGGTTCCCCGCCAGCCGCAGGGCGGTGCCGTACAAACGATCGAGGAGGGCCAACGCTTCCTCTTCGAACGCCTGGCGCGCCAGGACGCCGCCGGATGGACCTCGCCCCTGGGGCTGCATGGGTACGGAGGCCCGAAGACTGGAACACCCTCGGGCCGGAAGTTATTCCAAGTATAAGGTGCACCTGTCCTCTTGAGATGCCGCCGATCCCGGATTCGGCAGCGTTGCGAAAGGCACGCCTCTTGCTCAGCTGTCCCCGTCACGTCCCCAAATCGTCACGTCCCAGGGACACCTTTGAGCACCCGGCACCTTGCACCTTGCACCATGCAGCTGAAGGCGGTCCCTTCTGGCGCGGACCGTGAGTCCTGCGCTACGATGACCGCTGGCGCGGCGCTCCGATGAGGGCCGCAACGGTGCGCCAACCGCGTATCACACAACCCCGCATCACTCAACGAGGTACAGCTATGCGAACCCGCGACGGGCGCGGCCGCCGAATCCCGCTCCTGCTGGCCGGTCTCCTGAGCCTGGCACTCGCGATGGCCGGGCGCGCGAATGCCCAGACCCAGTTCATCCCGTATTACGGGAAAAACCTCATCCACTACGACAAGTTCGACTGGCATATCTACGTCACCGACCACTTCGAGATCTTTTACTACCCGGCCACGGAGAGCCACCTCGAACGGATTGCCGGCTACGTGGAGAGCGCGTACCAGCAGGTCAGCGCGGACCTGAAGCACGATCTCGCCAACAAGGTCCCTATCATCATTTTCAAGACGCACAGCGAGTTCGAGCAGGAGAACGTCATCCCCGGCGCGGCCACCGAAGGCGTCGCCGCCTTCGCCGAGTCGACACAGGGCCGGATGCTGCTGCCCATCGACGAGCCGCCCGATCTCCTGTATCGCCTGATCGTCCACGAGCTGACGCACGTCTTCGAGTTCGACATCATCCCGCAGTCGCTGATTCGCCGGAACATTCCGCTCTGGGTGAACGAAGGCCTGTCCGACTACGAGACCGGCATGTGGCGCGCGATCGATCTGATGACGGTGCGTGATGCGGCCGTCTCGGACATCGTTCCCAAGATGAGCGAGCTCGAGGGGTACGGCAATTTCAGCAACCCGCGGCTCATCTACAACCTCGGGCACGCGGTGTTCGAGTTCATCGAGTCACGCTGGGGCAAGGAGGGCATCCGGCAGTTCATGTTCTCCCTGCGGAAGAGCGTGATTGGGGGCGGCGAGAACGCGTACGAGGAAGCCTTCCGGATGAAGCCGGAGGAATTCGACGAGCAGTTCGAGAAGTACCTGAAGGAGCGGTTCAAGCCGTTCCGCGACAAGGAACGGCCGGCGGACTACGGCCGCAACCTGGCGCCGAATCCGGAAAAGACACGCTATGCGGCGGTGCTGTCGGTGGAGCCCTCGCCCTCCGGCGATCTCATTGCGGCGGTTACGGTCAACCGCCGCGACCAGGAGCTGGACATCATCCTGCTGTCGTCCAAGGACGGCGCGGTCGTCAACAACCTGACGTCCGGGTTCGACAAGGACATGGGGTTCGAGTACCTGACGTACCCGGGCATGCGCTTCAACACCGTGCCCTGGTTGTCGTGGGCGCCCGGGGGCGACCGGATCGCGTACTTCGTGCGCACCGAGAAGCAGCGCAGCCTCATCCTGCAGAACGTCGTCTCGAAGAAGATCGAGCGGCGGATCGAGGTCAAACTGGACGAGGCCGAATCGCCGGACATCGCGCCGGACGGACGCCGGGTGGCGTTTTCCGCGCTCGAGAACGCCACGGGCGACATCTTCCTTCTCGATCTGGACAGCGGCACAATCGAGAACCTCACCAAGGACGACTTCTTCGACTATTCCCCCACCTTCTCCCCCGACGGCCGCTTTCTCGTCTACATGGCGCGCGTGAGCGGCAGCGAAAAGCTGTTCCGGCTCGACCTGGACACGAAAAAGAAGACACAGCTCACCTTCGGGACGCACGACGACTCGGGCGTCCAGTTCCTCGACGCCGACACGATTATGTTCTCGTCGACAGCCACCAACCCGTTGCAGCCGATCGACGCCGAAGTCGCCCGAAACGGCAACATCTATAACCTGTGGACGCTCAATCTGAAGAACGGCGAGCTGAAGCAGTACACCGACGCCGTCGGGGGCGTCGTGTCGCCGATCGTGCTGCGTGAAGGCGAGAAGCCGCGCGTGGTCTTCGTCGTCTACAACAAGGGCGACTACACGCTCCATACACTGGACAAGATGGAAGCGATCGCCCAGGCGGCCACGAGCGATTTCGGCGCGCCCGGGCCCATCATCGATTTCCAGGCGCCGCTGTCCCACACGCTCGTCGCGGGCAACAAGCGGAAGAAGAAGGCGTTCGAGAAGCTGTTCGTCGACGGCCGGCCGCCGGTGAACGTCGGGGTCACGAGC
>JACQTH010000198.1 GCA_016210935.1 Acidobacteriota bacterium
CGTGTGAATCGACGACCAGCACGCCGCGATCGGTCTCGATGACCGCCGCATTCGACATCACGACGAGGTTGCCGGTCCCGACCGCGTGGTAGACGCCGTCCTGAATCTTGTTGAAGGTGAACGCCGGGCTCTTGTAGGTCGTGCCGGGCGGACGTCCGGCGGGTGCCTGCCGGGTGCCCGCGATCAGGGAACCGAATGTTGCGGCGATGAAGATACCGAGGAGAACCCGGCGAAGACGATTCATAACGAAGCCTCCGATGATCCAAGGTTCCAAGGTTCCGAAGTGCCGAAGTTCCAAGGTTCGGAACTCCGGAGCCCGACACCGTGGAACCCGAAACCCTTTATGCGCCGGCCGTGACGGTCTCGAAGGCAAGCCGCACCCGGAACTCCCGTCTCAAGAACAGGAGGCTCGCCGCGAATTGCACGATCATCGCCAGCACCGCGAGGTACCAAATCCACCGCAGCTCGAATCCGGTCATGCCCGACAGCATCACGGCCGGCACCGCGAACAGCGCCAGCCGGACGGACGAAGACAGCAGCGACGGCATGGTGTTGCCCATCGCCTGGAACATGCTCGACGCCACCAGGATCACGCCGTTCGGCGCGAAGTTCCACGACACGATCCGCAGATACTCGGCGCCCTCGGCGATGACCCTCGGATCGTTGGAGAAGAAGCCCACCAGCCGCGCCGGCGCCAGGGCGCAGATGGCCTGGAACATCATCATTCCGATTGCGGCCATGAACGCGCCGGATGTGAACGTCTGGCGAACGCGATCGGCCTTGCGTGCCCCGAAATTCTGGCCGGCCACCGGCGCCACCGCCGCGCCCAGCGCCACGATCGGCATGAACCCCGCCTGCACGATGCGCAAGCCGATGCCGAAGCCCGCCTGCGCGGCCGCGCCGAACGGTCGGGCGACGATATAGACGACGAACAGATTGATTGCCATCAAGGCGAATTCCCCGCCGGCCGGAAGGCCGACTTTCACCATCTCAGTCCAGATATGTGGTTGCGGCCTCCACCGATCGCGTTTGAACTTCAGATAGGACGTCGTGGGAAGAAAGTAGAACACGAGCCACACTCCACTCACGATGACCGCGACGAGGGTGGCAATGGCGGCGCCGGCGACGCCGAGCGGCCGGCCGGTCATCCAGCCGAAGATCAGAATCGGCGTCAACACCATATTGAGGATGACGGTCCAGACCTGGACGACCATGCCCGGCTTGAAGTTTCCCGTGGCCCGGAGCGCGCCGGTCATGGCGACGATGACGTATTGCAGGCTCAGGGCCGGGATGAACCACAGCATGTACTCCGACGCCCGTGCGGCGGTCGCCGTGTCCGCGCTGAGCACCGTGGCGTAGTGTGGCCGGAGGGTCATCGCGAGCACGAAAAACAGCACGCCGATGACCGCCGACAGCACGAGCGACTGGTTGAAGATCTCCAGGGCCCGCGGCCGGTCCTGGCGCCCCACGGCATGGGAAACGAGCGTCGTCGTGCCGACGCCGAGCATCTGCGAGATGGCCAGCGAGATGAACATCAGGTTGCCGGCGATCCCGACGGCGGCCACGGCCTCTTTGCCCAGTCTCCCGACCCAATACAGATCGACCAGGAAGTACAACGTCTGGAAGACCATCGTGACGAGCATGAAGCTGGTCGTCTTGAGCAGATGGCGGGTCAGCGAGCCTGTAGTCAGGTCCTGCATGTGCGCTTGTGAGAGTACTGGTGGTGGCCACCACTATAACAGGTGCTGATCTCGTGCCCTTTCTCTTGGCGAAGGGGGGAATGGGTATCGTGTTCCACGCCCAGGACACGGTGCTCGGCGTCAAGACGGCGAACGGGCACGGCACTCGATGCGAAAGCAAAGCGCCCGCGATATACTACGCGAGCCTTCACACTGTCAGGAGGATCTCATGTCACTGTCCCGTCGCACCTTCGTGCGGACCGTCGGGCTGGGCGGCGCCGCGCTGTCGAGCGCGTTCATCATCGGCCGCGGCCGGGAGGCGATGGCCTTCGAGGCCGATGGGCTGCAGCCTCCCGAAGACGGCGGCACCATTCGGATCAGCTCAAACGAAAACGCCCGTGGTCCCGGCAAGAAGTCGATCGACGCGCTGCACAAAGCCATCTCCCCGCGCGTCGGCCGGGGATATCCGCCGGACCATGTTGGCGATCTCGTCGAGACGATCAGCGGCATCTACCAGGTCGGCCGCGAGAGCGTCATCATCGGCACGGGATCCGGACCGATTCTCCAGGCGGGTGTTCGGGCATTCTGTTCGGCTGAAAAGCCGCTGGTCACCGCGGCCCCGTCCTACGCGTCGCCGGAGGGAGCGGCGCGCCAAATCGGCGCCCCGGTCAGGCAGGTACGCGTCGACCGCACCTTATCGCTCGACCTCGACGCGATGGCCGACGCGGCCACGGGCGCGGGACTGGTGTTCGTCTGCAATCCGAACAACCCGACCGGCACCGCGCACGCTTTTGCAGTCGTGGATCGGTTCGTCCGGCGCGTCAAGCAGAGCTCGCCGGCCACCGCGATTCTCATAGACGAGGCCTACATTGACTACGCCCACGACCCCGCGGTCACAACGGCGGCGCCACTGAGCCAGCAGCTGCCCGGCGTCTTCGTGACCCGAACGTTCTCGAAGGCCCACGGGATGGCCGGCCTCCGACTCGGGTACGCCCTGGGGCAGCCGGCAACGATTCGAGCGATTGCCCAGGCGTGGAGCCTGGGGAGTGTGAACACGCTTACAGCGGCAGCCGGGATCGCGTCGCTGCGCGACGAGGCGCACATGCAGGCGGAGCGGGCGGAAAACGC